>DOFA01000277.1 GCA_003532195.1 Clostridiales bacterium | reverse complement strand
AGGGATATGTTGTAAGCCATTGAACCGGCCCCCTTCTCCTGGATGGAAATCCTATTCCGGTTGCTTTAACCAAACAACTCGGCGAGGGTATCGGCGAAGATGGCGGTGATCTCGTCAGCCTCTTCTGGGGTGGTGATCAGCGGCGGCTTGACTTTAATCAGGTTCTTCATATAGCCGCCCGAGCCGACGATCATGCCCCGGCTCATCGCGATCGAACGGAATTTCTTGGACTGTTCGGCGTTCAGGGGCGCGCCGCTGTCCGGCTCGATCAGCTCGACGCCGATATGCAGGCCGACCTGGCGCACATCGCCGATCTGCGGGTATTTGCCCTGCAGGGCGCGTATGCTGGCGGCAATGCGTCCGCCGACCACGCGCGTGTTCTCCAGCAGGTTGTCGCGCTCGATGATTTCGATCTGCTTGAGCGCCGCCACCTGGGACACGGAATTGTTGGCGAAGGTGTGCAGCTCTTCACCGTTCATCTCAAAGCCCTTCAGCCCGTCGCGGATGATGATCGCGGCGATCGGGAAGCCGCCGCCCAGGGCCTTGCCCAGGACGATGACGTCCGGTTCGACGTCGTAATGGGTGGCTGCGAAAAATTCGCCGATCCGGCAGTAGGTCTGGATTTCGTCATAGATCAGCAGGGCGCCGAATTCGTCGCAGATTTCCCGCACCCGCTGCAGGTACTTGCGCGGCGCCGGCAGTTGGCCGCCGCTGGCCTGGATCGGCTCGAGAATCACGCCGGCCACCGGGCCGTTGACGCCCTTCTGCATCGTCAGTCGCATCATTTCGGCGCACATCAGGTTGCAGCTCTCGCACTTCTGCCCGAAATAGCAGCGGTAGCAGTTGAAATTCGGCACCCGGATGAAATGGTCGTTGAGATTGGGCAGGAAGTTCACCTGGCCCGTATAGCTGCCTGGCGCCAGCGTCGGCGTCCAGGATCCGCCGGCCGCGGTCAGCCCGCTGCCGTGATAGCCGTCCCACAAGGTGATGAAGTTCTTGGCCGTCGGCCGGTTCTTCATGGCGATCTTCATCGACGCCTCGATCGCCGGCCCGCCGCCGACCGTGAAGGATACCCGGTTCAGGTTCTTCGGCGCGATGTCGGCCAGCTTGCCGGCCAGAGCGTAGCGTTGCCGCGTATGGAATCCCTGGTGAATATGCGAGAAGTTCTTCATGTGCTCGTGGACGGTTTCGCGGATCTCCTCGTTGGCGTAGCCCAGATACAGGGCCCAGCTTTGCGAGGTGCAATCGATATAAGTCTTGCCGCTGATATCGGTCACCCGGATCCCCTTGCCGCTGACCAGGGTCGGTCCGGGGGTGCCGCCGCCCACCATCAGGTGCCGGGCATCGTCTGCTATCTCCTCGGCGCTCATGTGGTCAATTTTCTCCAATAACGAATCCATATCGCTTCCTCCTGTTATTCTCTCTTTCATCATTGATTATATAATATCTCTCTATAAACGTCAATATTTATAATCTAATTTAATCTAAAAATTAAGCGAATAAATGAAGACTAAATTCATTTTTTATCGAATTAAACGGCCATTGTGTCTGATTTATTGTATCTGCTCGCTTGCAAAGCAAATTACTCACACGGCATGCCTCCGCAGGCTTGTTTTCTTGACAAGCAGCCGGCTTTCAAATATAATTGATTCATAACATATATAAAGAATAAAATAATTAACAGTAAATAAACAAGAATATTAAAAAGAATGATATAGAAACATACCATAACGTGATCATTAATTTGACAATAGACAGTCCAGCCCGCTCCTGTCATTTCGGCAAACAGACAGGGTACCGGCAGCAATGATGCACAAAATAATGGAAATTGAAGGAGAAAGACTATGATCAAACTAGAATCGAATGGGGCCCCGTTTTCCAGTTGCTCGGACCGCTTTAACCAGACCGGGTATCGCAAAGGGATCGGTCTGCTGGAGACTTTTGAACGCCTGCACGAGATCAAGGGTTTGAACGGCACCGGCCTGATGTGCCCGCTCGAATACGAAAGCCTGGATTATGTTCGCGCCAGATATGCCGCGTACGGCTGGCAGGTGGGCACCGTTTGCCCGGATACCTACATGAGCCCGGAATGGGGCGATGGCAGCCTGATGAACCGCGATTCCGGCATCCGCCGCCACCAGATCGACCTGTTCAAGCAAAGCATGGATCTGGCTGCGGAATTTCCCGGTTCGGATGTCTTGCTCTGGCTGGCCAACGACGGTTACGACTATCCCTTCGAAGATGATTACGCCCGCCGGTGGGACCTGCTGATGGACGCCCTGAGCGAGCTGGCCGAATACCGCAGCGACGTGCGGCTTTCTCTCGAATATAAAATGAAGGAGCCGCGGACGCATCAATATGTTTCGAATTATGGCAAGGCCTTGTTTATCTGCGAGAAATTGAAATATGACAACCTGGGGGTCGTCGTCGATATCGGCCATTCTCTGTTTGCCGGCGAGAACCCGGCCGAAGCGGTCGCCATCACCGGCAAATACAACCGCCTGTTCCATGTCCACCTGAATGACAACTACCGCAGCTGGGACGACGACCTGATCTTCGGATCGATCCATTTCTGGGAAACCCTGGAAATGTTCTATGTGCTGAAAAATATGAATTATGACGGCTGGATGTCGCTCGATATCTGGCCGGCCCGCGGCGATGGCTTTAAAGCGCTGCAGGAAAGCGTGGACCGCGTCTACATGTTTGCGGATATCGTCGAGAAACTGCCCCATAGCGAAATCGCCAGGATGCAAGCCAAAAACGAAACCGCGGACATCCTCAAGATCGTCCGCCAGCATTCGATCAACTCTGCCCTCTGAGGCCCGGCCGATGTTTGCTAAATGAACGCCCGTCCGCCGGATGTTCTGCCGAATATCCTGCTGATTGTTTGCGACCAGCAGCGGTATGACTGTCTGGGCCGCAGTCGTCAATATCCTGTCCGCACCCCCTGCCTTGACCGGCTGGCTGAACAGGGAGCCTGGTTTTCAAACGCCTATACGCCGATCCCCCTGTGCACCCCAGCCAGACAGGCTCTGCTGAACGGCCGGCGGCCGGAGGCTTTCGGCGGCCTCTGGAATTATGGGACCGGCATGCCGGTGGGAGCCCTGGAACCGGAGGAGTACGCCTGGCCGCGCGATCTGGCCGACTGCGGCTATCAAAGCGCCTACATCGGGAAATGGCATGTCCACCCGGTTCATGATCCTACCCGGTATGGGTACGGCCGCTATATTCCGGAAGAGGACTATCACCGATACCGGGCGGAAAAATATCCCGACGTTTGGTTCGGCAAGCCGGACTGGCTGAAAAATGGCTGGTTCGGTGAAATTGATCCGGTCCGGACGGAGGATTCCCTGACCCACTGGATGGCGAAGCAAGCGACGGACATCCTGGACGAATTTGCCCGCGGAACCCAGCCCTGGCACCTGCGGATCGACTTTACCGCCCCGCACCTGCCCTGCACCCCGGTCGAGGAATTCGCCGGCCTTTATTCGGCCGATTCGATACCGGCCTGGCGCAGTTTTGGGGAAGATTTCATAAATAAGCCCTACATTCAAAAGCAGCAGCTCTATACCTGGGGGGTCCAGAACTACACCTGGGCCGACTGGTCTAAAACCGCTGCTTTTTATTACGGACTGATCAGCCAGACCGACGACGCCATTGGCAGGATCCTGGACCGTCTGGACCAACTTGGCCAGACCAGGGGGACGCTGGTCATTTATACAGCCGACCACGGCGACATGTGCGGCGGCCATCGTATGATGGACAAACACTACGTCCTGTACGACGACGTGGTGCATGTCCCCCTGATCCTGCGCTGGCCCGGCGTGATTGCGCCGCAGACGGCAATCGATGATTTTGTCAGCAACATCCTGGACTTGCCGCCGACGATCCTGGAGGCTATAGGCCGGCAGCCCAGGGAATTTTTCCATGGCCGGTCCCTGATGCCGCTTCTTCAGGGCGAGCGGCCGGACGACTGGCGCCAGGAAATCGTTTCGACCTATAACGGCCAGCAGCTGGGTCTGTATACCCAGCGGATGATCCGGACCCGGCGCTGGAAATATATCTGGAACGCCACAGATATCGATGAACTCTACGATTTGGCAGCCGATCCCGATGAGTTGCGCAACCTGATCGGCGACGGGGAGCAGGAGGCGATCCTGGCTGAACTGCGCCGGCGGCTTTACGAGATCCTGATCCGCGAAGGCAATGAGTTTGTCCGCAATTCCTGGCTCGGTGAGCAATTCCTGCATAATCAGAAAATATAGACTGACGGAGGTCAGAAAACCATGCTGAAGGGTAAATGCATCTGCCACCCGGAACTGCCGGCCGCGCCGGACAGCTATTTCTGGTTTGGCGTCCAGGCTCCGGTGGTCGCGGGTGAGAATTACAAGCTTTTAGTCTTTGGCAAGGATTTCTACCGGGTTTACATTAATGGGGAAGAACGTCTGGAAGGTCCAGCCCGCTTTGCCAACGCGCATCCGGAATACGATGAGCTGGCAGTAATGGGCAACCGGAACACCTTGTCGATCGAGGTCATTCTGCATTTTATCGGCGTCGATACCCGGATTGCCCTGGCTGACAATCCGCCCTTCCTGATCTGCGAGCTTACCGGCCGGCAGGGCGTTGTCGGCTTGAATTGGCAATGCCGGAAAATCGAGGCTTACCGCCGGTCGGGACGGCGGGTCAACGGCCAGTTGGGCTGGATGGAAGATTGTGACACGCGTCTGCTGGCCTTGCCGGGACAAAATTTCAAGGCCGTGTCCACGGTTGAACCTGCGGCCTTACCGGTCCGCCTGGGCAACCTCCGGCCGAAGACGATCCGCGACTGCTTGCGGCTGCGCGTCGCCGGGGAAAAACTAGCTGCCGGCTGCTATACGAACCGCTTCGGATATGCCGATGACGATCCGCCGGTTCGCTTTCTGCTCCGGGATCTGCAGGCGCCGGCTCCGCATGACGGCGTCTGGCTGCGTTATGATTTTCACAAAATCGGATTGTACCGTCCGTGCCTGACGGTCCGGGTGCCGGCGGGAACTCGAATTGAAGCCGGATACAGCGAGTCCCTGACCGAAGGCCGGGTTTGCCCGGTCATCACCCTGTCGGCCAGCCAGTCCTGCAACCTGGACCGCTGGATTGCGGCGGGCGGCACGCAAGTGTTCAAGACCTTTTCCCCGCGCGGATTTCGCTATCTGGAGATCCATATCGCCTGTCCGCCGGATCAGATCGAAATCATCGATGTGGCAGCCGAACAGCGCACCTATTTTGACCAACCCCTGGGCAGCTTCTCCTGCAGCGACCCGCGGCTGAACCAGATCTGGCAGCTGGGCGTCGAGGCGCTGCGCGCCTGCAGTGAAGATGCACTGACGGACAATCCCACCCGGGAAAGGGGGCAGTGGCTGGGCGATGCCGCCATAGTCGGGCTGGAGACCCTGAGCGTTTCCTTCGATGATTACGCCCTGGTCCGGCGCAGCCTGCAGCAGGCCGCCTATTGCGCCCGGGAAGATGGCTTTGTATCCGGGCTGTATCCCGGCCAGCCCTGCTTTCTGACCGGTTCGGCCCTGGCGTGGGTCGACGGCTGCCTGCGCTATTATGACCTGACCGGGGACCGCGCGCTCCTGACCGAACTGTATCCTTATGCGCAAAAGACGATCGGCATTTTCCTGCGGCACCTGACTTCGGCCGGTGTGATCGGGATCAATGTCTGGGACTTTATCGACTGGGGCCATCAGACAGCCGCCGGTGAAATCAATGTAGCGATCAATCTGATGTTTTTGGCGACGCTGAAAGGCTTGCAAAGATGGGAAAAGGAAATCGGCGTCATTCCCGGCTGGCTCGACGAACCGATTCGGGTTCTTGCGGATATTATCCGCCGCCGATATTTCCTGGCAAACGGTTTGCTGGCCAAAGCCGTGCCGGCGGAGCCTGCCGGGCCGGGTTCTTTACCGGCCGAAAACTCGCCGACGGGGCATATGCCGGAGGATCATCTGGCGGAGGCCAGCCTGCATGCCAGCGTCCTGGCGCTGAGCCAGGGATTGCTAAATCCGGAACAGAGCCGGCTGGCGGCAGCATTCATTAAGGCCCACTACCTGGACTGTTTCCCGAACAATCCTGCCGCTCCGCGGCACAAAGAACCGGCTGTGTACAACTCGCGGCTGATCACGCCTTTTTTCTCCCATTACGCGCTGGAAGCGCTGTGGCAAGCCGGCGAGAGCGAGTTTGTGCTCGACCAGTACCGGACCTGCTGGGGCTGGATGATCGATCAGGGATTAACGACGCCGTCCGAAGTTTTCGATCTGCGCTGGAGCCATTGTCACGAGTTTTCCTCCTGCCCGACCTGGCAGCTGTCGCGCCATGTGCTTGGGCTTTTGCCGGACCAGTCCGGAGATCCGCGGTCTTTCCTGTTGCATCCGCAGTTCGGCGGCCTGACTGAGGCTTCGGGAAAAATCCCTTTGCCTGACGGCGGCGGAATGGTCAGCGTACACTGGCGGCAGATCGATGGGAAAACGATCGGCTATGACCTGCAGGCCGATGTTCCGGTTCGAATCCGGCTGGATACCGGGAGCGGCTGCCTGGCCTGCGAAGCGGACGGGATGAAAATTGGCGTCCATGTAAATGAATGGATCGTCGCGGAAAAACTGTCCGGCTTGTTTGTCAAGACGCTTGCTAAACCGGAGATTTGATTCCCTCGATCAACGTCTCCAGGTTACCGCCGGCGATCTGCCGCTTGGCTTCAGGACTCATCTGGGCCAGGCAGATATTCGCCAAGGTCACATCCGGGTCGTTGTACGGCGCATAGCTGCCGTAGATCAGCCTGCCGGCGCCGAAGGACGCGACCAGGGAATCCAGCTCCATGAACTGGATCAGCCCATGGGTCTCGAGATACAGATTTTTGTGCGAGTTCAGCAAAGCCATGTAATTGCGGTTATGGTATAGCAGTTTGGTCGGATTGCCTTCGATGATCAAAGGCAGTTCCGGATACCGGGCGCACAGGGAATCGATTTCTTCCCAGCTGGTCTCGCCATGCCAGAGCATCACGGGGAGCCGGATGTTCTGCAGGCAGGACCAGACGTCCCCCATCACGAAATCCGCCAGGGAATGATAGTACCTTTTCGGGAAGAACCGCGCGGTGACAAAACGGCGGCTGATCTTCTGATGGATGTATTTATAAAGGTTGAGCCCGTTATAGAGGATATCCGGCGTCAGCACCAGGCTGCCGTAGAGGTTGCCGCTGCTGCTGAGCAGAGCTTCCAGGCGTTCGTTGCCGATGTACGGGTCGTAACGGGTGGAATCAGAATCGGTGATCACCGCCCGGGCGATTCCTTTGCCGGCGAGATAGCTGCTGAGCTGCTCCAGGCTGCCGATCTGATGGAATTTCTCGGTGTCGGCGAGGTCAAGCCAGCAGTTGGCGTCGAAAAACCGCAGGTCCTTTTTCACCGTCTGATAATTAGCGATCATTTTCTCAAGCTCAGTTTCCATTCTGCTCATCTCCTGAATCTATCTTGAACAGCTTGCGGGCGTTCTGGCAAAGGATTTTTTCTTTGTCGGCCAAAGGCAGGTCGGCGCCCAGCACGGCGCCCAGCATGGTGCGGGGATCCATCATGGTGTAGTCGGAGCCGTAGAGGACGCGCTCGGCGCCCACACCGCCGCACAAATATTCCAGCAGCCGGTTGATGTGGATATCGCCGGCTATATCGTAATAAACATTGGCATATTTCCGGCCCAGGCGGACGGCTTCGACGATGCCCTGATAGCGGCCCCCGGAATGCCCCATGATCAGCGTGACTTCCGGGAACTGCCTGACAAAGGATTCAAACAGCGGCGGATAGGAGAATTTCTGTTTGGGATTGGTCGCCGACAAATCCCAGGTGTGCGAGAGGATCGGCAGACCGTGCTGCCCGGCATATTCCCAGACCGGCCGGTAACTCTCGTCATCAGCCGGCGTCAGATGGACGGCCGGGTGAATCTTGATCCCCCGGAAAATCTTCCGGTCAGCGTACTGGTCCATAACGTCCAGGCAGAGGCGGGGCGTGCGCGGATCATAGAGATAATAGCTGAGGATCCTGCCCCCGGATTGATGATAGGCCTGGACGCTGTCCGCGCAGCCCGCCGCGAACTCCTTATTGGTCAGAGCCAGCCCATGGCTGCTCAGGCAATATTGAATCGACAGCAGGTCCATGATTTCCAGCCATTTTTCAATTTCCACCCGATAGTTGTACTGACCGGTGGAAATTCCCAGATGCATGTGCGAATCGATAATCATTTCTTTCACCTGATTTCCTTTATTCCTGCAAAGTTGCGACCAGATCCGGCACCTGATCTTCGCTGATTTCCCCCAAGGCGATCAGCTGGAGGAGGATATTGCCGATTGCCGTGGCCTCGGCGGGTCCGGTAACGACGTTCTTCCGGCTGTATCGGGCGGTCAGTTCCCGCAGAACGGGGTCTTTGGCGCCGCCGCCGATGATATGGACCGGGTTGTAAACCCGCCCGGTCACGGCTTCATACTCCGCAAAAGCTTGCTGATATTTACGGGACAGGCTGTGCATAATCACCGTATAGTATTCATGAGGCGAACGCGGCGCCGCAAAACCGTTTCGCAGGCACAGCTCCGCGATCGCCTGGCTCATGCTCTGCATCTGCGCCAGCCGCGGATCATCGACATCAAACCAGGCAAGGCAGTCATGCCCGAAGGCATAGCGCTCCAGTTCGGCGTAGCAGACATCGGTCCCGGCGGCCTGCCACTCCCGCTTGCATTGCTGCAGCATCCAGAGCCCGGTGATGCCCCGGACCAGGATGTATCGGCCGTCGGCGCCCAGGGCGTTGCTGAAGGACAGTTCCGTATCCCGGTAGGAGACCACCGGTTGATCGCTGGCAGCCACCAGCATGGACCAGGTTCCGCAGCTGATCACCAGGGAGCTTTCGCCGCGGCGCAACTTGGTGAAGGCGGCACTGGCCGTGTCATGGCCGGCGGCCAAGACGACTTTAATCCCGCTGTATCCCGTTTCCGCCGCGAAATTGGCGTCCGTCTGTCCGATGACCTGACCCGGCAGCTGAACCGGCGGCAGGATGTCCGGCAGGTCAAAACGGCTGCGGATGTCGCGGCTCCAGTTTTTCTGGAAAATGTCGTACATTTGGGAAAAAGAGGCGAGGGTACAGTCGCAGCTGACGATGCCGCTGGTAAGAAACGTCAGCAGGTTAGGCATGAACAGCAGATGGTCGGCACAGGCTAAAAGGCGCGGCAGTTTTTCTTTCATGGCCAGCAGCTGATAGAAGGTCGCGCCCTGGAAGGGGCGGGTGGCGATGACGTCGAACATCTCGCGCGGCGCAATCTTCTCGCCGGCCGCGGCTACCTGGCCCTCTGTATAGGGATCCCGGTAATGGCGTGGGTTGGCCAGCAGCGACCGGCTGCCGATCAGCCCGAAGTCCTGGGCCCAGGTATCAAAAGCCAGCGAAGCCACTTCCAGGCCTTGCTGGTTAAGCTGGCGAAGAATCGACTTGATGCTGTCATACAGGCTGAGGATATTCCAGTAAAACCCCCCGGCCAGACCGACCGGCGTGTTGGGAAAACGGCCGGCCTCCCTGACAGCGAGCCTGCCGCCGTCAAAAGATCCGGCCATGACCCGGCCGTTGCTGGCTCCGACATCGATTGCGATCACATGCAGCATTTTATCCAGACTCCTCAGTTAAATTCGAAGGCAAGGGCCATCACGGTATCATCATGGGTGATGATATCGGACATATAAGCATCCCAACGCTGCTTGACCGGGCTGGCGGCCAATATTCGCTTCAGGCGCTGTTCGTCCTCAACCTCCAGATATTCGAAGAGATTTTCCCCGTCATACCAGATGGTGTAATTGCGGATGCCAGCGCTAAGCATGAGCTCTTTCATTTCCGGCCAGATCTGGTCGTGGCGGCGGCAGTATTCCTGATACATTCCGGGCCGGAGCCGGATCTTGCCGGTTATTTTCTTCATGGCGAATTCCTTTGCTTGATGATCATTTTATCTTGGCCGGTGTAAATTTCAAGAGACAATTAGAATCGGTGCCTCGGCCAGGCCGGAGGGCATGGGTTTGCCGTACAGATTGGTGCCGGTCGGGGTGATCCGGACGGTCAGATGGTTTTGGCCGGGCACGCAGGCGCTGGTCAGATCAAAACGGTAAGGATCCCAGCAGCGTTCGCCGACCGCGGTTCCATTGACCAGAACCGCCGCGGCATCATTGGTGCGGATTTCCAGGAAGACCCGGCGAAATGAGCTTAGCGTGAAATCGCAGGTGTAATCCATGTCGCCGATATAGTGGGGATAGCCTTGGCTGTTCCAGTATTCCGGCAGATTGCCGCCGGGCGCAAGCGTGATGGCCTCGCCGAAAACGCGGAAACTGCCGCGGAGCACCGCGCTGGGCACACCGAAATCGTTGCGGAAGGCGGGATACTCACCCAGCGCCACCAGCCGGTTGAGGCCCGGACGCACCAGACCGGCGATATCCGTGATCCGGTTGTTCGCGTGCCATACCCGCTCGATCCGGTCGGCAAACAGGCGGAAGCCGTTCAGGTACCAGGTCGTCGGATAATACTGCTCGGTAATCAGCTCCAGATCGCCTGGGATCTCGCGGATCTCAAAATCCTGGACTGAAGTGATGTATTTTTCCGGAATCGGCCAGGCCTTCGGCAGCTGCCAGCCGATATCGGTAAATTCCTGACCGAGCCAGTTGATCTTGACACAGCGGACCAGCTCGGACTTGCCGAGTGAATCGGCTGCCGCGCGGACTTTTCCGGCAGATCCGGAACTGTGGGCAGCCCGGAGCGCTTCGTCTGCAGGGACATAATAGACGACGGGGGAAAGGACATTTTTCGCGCAGGGCGTCATCCGCCAGCCGTCGACGGTCTCACCAGCCTCAGCTGCGCCGGCCGCCGCCAGATTGCCTGCGGTTTCATCGGCCGCAGATTCAAGCAGCACAATTTCGAATCCGGCCAATTCCAGCGCATAGCTCGTGCCGTCCGCAGCCGGCGTCAGGCGGACCGGCTTCATATCGCCGGTATCCGTGCAGATGGCGCGGACAGTGCCAGGAAGCCGGAAAGTGCCCTGGGCCTGGATCGGTTCCGGGCGGTCATTGCCGAGCAGCAGAAAGTAATGGTCGCCATCCTGGCGGAGCGAGGAAAGCAAGCCATCGTTATATTCAACATCGGCGACGAAGGGGGCAAGCCCGGCCAGGCTGCCCTGCAGCGCAAAGGTGAAATCACCGGCCGGGGCCTTTTTCCCGTCAGTGTCGTCGAAACGGCTGATCTCGACAACCTTGACATTGGGCTGGTTCAATAATCTGCCGATCCCGGTGTCCGCCATCGTTCCGGCGATGACTGAAGGGACGCCGTTGATGAACACTGTGCGGCCGCCCTGCCGGATAAATTCGCTGATGACCTGGCTGCTGCTGGCTGTGACATGGGTCGCGGCCGGGATAATCAGGGCGTCGTATGAGTTGCCGTCCAAAATAATCCGGCCATTCCGGACCAGGGCCTGGTCGAAATTTTGCTCGAAGGCGGCCAGGTAAGGGACATGAAGTTCAAACAAGGCGTTAACCGTACTCCAGAGGGTCTTGTCTTGCAGGGTGAGCAAAGGGGCGCGGCTCATGGGCGCGGCAGCTCCGAGCAGGGCCCGGCCGGTGGCGGCCGGATATAGCATCAGGGCCCGGGCGGCAATCTTTGTCTGGGCGATCAGGCTTTGCATAGCGGAAACATAGCGGCAGAACTGATGGTAATATTTAAACTGCGGATTCTGCCAGTTATGGGTCGGCCCGTTGAGGGTTTTACCGATTCCGTTGAAGGAATAGGTGGCGCCCATGAACTGGATGCCGTTGATCCCCAGGAGCAGGAGCCGGTTGGCGATTCGCTTCATGTGGCGCAGGGACATGTCCCAGCCGCTGAGGGTATAGGTTTCACACAGGNNCAGTTTGCCGGGCAGGTTGAAGCTGGTGTTGTTGATCAGCGTGTAGGTCAGGATAGCGTCAATGCCGGGCATGTCCATCTGGGCATAAGCGTCGTACAAGTCGCCGGATTGGGCGCTGTTGGCGCTCAGGAGTTCTTCGCAAAGCATGTGGCCGGTGTAAAGCAGGCCGTTGGCGGTACACCAGTCATGGGTCCCGGCCATGAAAGCGCTGATGAACATTTTGCGGACAGTCTGCCAGTAATCGTAACGGGCCCGCTGGGTGGGCTGCGGCTGCAGATCGAGGAACAACGCCGGCAGCACGCTTATAACCTCATAATGGTTTTCCGCGAGGAATCGTTCCGCGAACCGGCGCGACCAGGGCATGGCGTCCGCGTCGACCTTGGACCGGTAAACCGAGAATGCCGAGGGTTCGTCGGTAAAAACCCCGGCCACCGATTTGCCGAAGTAATCGCCGATAGCAGACCGGTAGCGCTCATGCGTGCTGGAGATGAAGGCAGCCACCGCTTCTTCATCGAGCGTGTCAAGATAGCCCTCCTGATCCCAAGTGAAGGCCGAACGGGTACAACAGGGCATCAAGCCAAAATTCCAGGCGGTAAAGAAGAACAGCACAGTTTGGTCTTGATCGCTTCGGTTGGTGAAGGAGCAATCATCGCCCGCCGTACCGGCCTCGACACGGGAATAATGGTCGCCTGAGCCGGCGAAAACCGCCAGCAGCTGCGAGTTGGCGCGTGATTTCGGCGGCAGCGTCTCCGTGACGGTTTCGCCGGGCTTCGCTTCGCGCCTGCGCATGCAGAGCTGCTGCATGCGCGTCCAGGGCTTTTCCCGGAGCAGGTACCCTCCTGCCGGACCGGATGGCCAGTTATACTCGTCATAGATCCAGTATTTCATGCCCAGCCGGTCGGCTTGTGCCGCCGCGTGGCGGATAATCCGGAAGAAATCCTCGCTGAGGTAGTCGACCAGCAAGCCGTCCGCGGGATGGATGAAAAACTCATAGATCCCCTGGCTCTGCATCTGTTCGAGCTGGAAAGTCATCTCAGCCATAGTGATTTCATCATCGAGAAACCACATGGCCATCGGGGAACAGGTTGGGTCACCCTTGCGAATCAGATCGATAACATTGATCATATCAAGTTCCTTTCCAAGGCCGCGCGCCGGCTGCAATAAAAAATATTTTTAATCGATGGGTTTTAACAAACCGGGTTTGCGGGCTATCTTTTCATCAAATAATCATTCGGCATACTCATTAAATAATAACTATAATATAATCATAAATTAACTAAAAATCAAGAGCATATTAGTATTTCATCTGCGCCTGCCAGGGGTCAGAAGCGATAATCGACTAAAATCCTCGACCAGAGCGGAGAATATCTCATCTGTCGGGTCAGAAATGTGCTCTGAATAATATATTACTTTAAGGATTATAGTCGATTAATATTGACATCGATTAAGGGCCAATTTATAATATATTTATTAATATATTCTTTTGGAATTTATAAATTAATAAAATTTTCATATTGAAATTCAAAAAGCAGCGGAGGAAGCCGTTATGAGTGAAATTAGAAAAATCATCGAGGAACAACGGGGTATTGTCCGTCCATCATTAATGTGGTATTGGTGCGACCGGATGCAGGAGGAAGACATCGCCTGGCAGATCAAGAATTTCAAGGACCACGGCATCGACGAATTTTATGTTCATCCAACCTGGTGCCTGGAAATCGATGATTACTTATCTGACAATTTCATGAGCCTGATCCGCTTCGCCGTTGAACAGGCGAAGAAGAACGGCATGAATTTCAACATTTATGATGAGTACTGCTGGCCGTCCGGCAATCGGGCCTGCCGGCTGATGGCTGAATATCCCTTTACCCAGTCCACGGAGCTCCGGTTCCTGATCCGGGATGTTCATGCCGGCGAGCCGATCACGCTCTGGTTCCGCGGTGCGTTTTTAAGCGCCCAAATGGAATTCTCGGACAAACTGCGGGCTTGCCGCGATGTGACCGAGCAGGTCCGGGCCGAGGAATCCGCCGCCGGGACACAGATCACCTACGAAAACAAGACCTGCTCGTCGGGCAGGTTCTATGTCTTTTACCGGGCTGAATGCGAAGGGATGTCCGCCGCGGCGATCTGGTCCTCAGTTGCCAATTATCAGCCGGGTATGATTGACGCGATGAATCCCGCGGCTTTCGCCAAATTCCTGGAAACGAACAACGACCGTTACGCCGAGGTCATCGGCGACGAGTTCGGCAAGACCGTGAAACGGATTTTCACCGACGAAACCGGCGTTTGCAGCTTGTTTGACCTGTGGAACTACAGCAAGTCGGTGCTGCCTTATTCGATCATTCTCGAGGCTGAATTCGAACAGGAGCACGGCTACCCGATCCGTCCGGAATTCTGCGCCCTGGTCAGCCCGGTGGACAGCGACCGCTATGTCAAGGTCAGATATGACTATTACCGCACGGTCACCCGATTGTTCCGGGACGCCTACCTGAAGCAATACGCGGACTGGTGCCATAAAAAAGGCCTGATCTTGACCGGGCACCTCAGCGGCGAGGGAAATGTCTTCTACCACACCACGCAAATGGGCGATTTCTTTGAGCCTTTGTCCCAGTTCGACATCCCCGGGATTGATTCGATCTTATCCAAGCTCTATGTCGACCACCCGGAATTCGGACTGGAAGCCAAGTTGTTGGCGTCGGTCGCTAAATTTACCGGCAAAGACTACACGATGTGCGAAACTTTCTCTGGCAGCGGCTGGGACCTGTCGCTGGAAGACGCCAAAAGGGTCATCAGCAAGCTGGTTATGGGCGGGGTCAACTATATCATTTACATGGGCGCGTTCTATTCACTCAATGGCGGCCGCAAATCCTTCCCGATCGGCTATCCGCCCAGCCACGGCTGGAACAATCCGCTGTTCGAACATTACCACGCGCTGACCGATTATACCCAGGCCCGCTGCGCGCTGTCTGCGGCAACCCGTCCGAACGGCCGGATTTTGCTGCTGCTGCCGCAATTCGAGAATTACATCCATCTCTATGACGGCGAAGCGATCGATTTCAGCTGGCGCAGCGCCGCCAGCGCGCTCATGCACCAGAACCTGGAATTTGATGTGTTTTTTGAACCGCTGGCCGGCCAGGCCGCGGTCCGGGGCAGCCGGTTTATGGTCGGCGGCTATGAGTATGATACCCTGATCGTGCCGCACATGCAGTATTCATCCCAGAAGGTCCTCGACTTGCTGCAGGAATTCGCCGCCAATTCGGGGAAAATTATTTTTATTGACCAGCTGCCGTTATCTGCTGTCGACACCGCGAAAAAATATGATTTTGACCGGCTGCTGAATCTGGACCTGCCGGATTCGGTCGCTAAAATACGGCCGGCCGCCGGAGAATATGCCTGGTACCAGAAGGACAATTGCGCCGTGTTCCACCTCGGACGCCAGGAGGGATTTCCAACCGGGCGTTTTGCCGGGGACCTGAAGCATTTCATCGGCCCCTGTCAAGTTCCGTTCCGCGAACAGTCGGTGCCATCCGGGGTGCGGATTGCCCAGCGTTCGGGCAGCGACCTCGACATCTGCCTGGTCATGAATGACAGCGACGCGCCACAGGCGGTGGAGATCGGTCTGCCCGATACCGGCAGTGTCGAACTCCTGACCGATATCGACAGCGTCGTGCCGCTGCTGCCGGTTATCGCCGGCGGCCGGCGTTATGCGGGAATAACCGTGGCGCCCCACGACATGCCGATTCTGATCGTGCACCGCGACAGCTGCCAGGCCGCCGCGATCCCCGCCGCTGAAGCAAGCGCGCCAGCTGGCGCCGGCAGTGAACCGGTTGCAGCAATTCGTTTGACTGATGGCTGGCATTTCCGGACCGCGGAAGACAACATGCTGCCGCTGAAATCTTACTTTGCCGCTAAAACCGACGGCTTTGACGACGCCGTCTTCCTCAGGGACGCGACCCAGGTGAACAAACAGTATGCCGCTTTTGAATTTCCGGTCGAAAGCGAGCTCACGTACGGTGAAGGCTATGTGGCTTTGGCACGGTTTGAGATTGCCGATATCCCCAGCCGCCTGGAGCTGTTTGCCGAGTTGAACGGCGATGAACGGATCTATTTAAACGGAACCCACATCGAGAACTTCCGGAAAACCAGAATTTGGGGCGTCCGCGATTATCTTACAGATATTGCCGGTTTGGTAAAGCAAAATGAAAACCTGCTGGTCATATTCGCCACGGTTCCCGAATGGCGCGGGCCGCACCAGATGAATTCCATGCAGCTGCGCGGCAACTTCCGACTGGACGGCCAGAAGATAGCCGCGTTGTCCGATGCCATCCAACCGGCAATTTATACGACCCAGGGCTGGAATTTCTACAGCGGCGTCAGCTCCTACAGCACGGATTTCCGGCTGGAGAAGAAATACACACGGGTCCGGCTGGCATTGGAAACCGTTGACGTGGTTCAGGTTCTGGTCAATGGAACCGACGCCGGCACCCTGTACTGGAAACCCTATGAACTGGATATCACGAAATATTGCCAGGCCGGCCGCAACGAACTTGAACTCAAATTCACCTCGACCTATGCGCCGACGCTGGTCATCGAGAACATCAAGCTGGTCAGCCAGGGCATGAGCGCCTATGACGACAACCTGCCGGTTCAGACTGCCGGCTTGCTGTCGGCTCCGGTTTTGCTGCTGGAATAGCTGACCCTATCCTGGATCGGCCAGAATTCTGCTATTTTGAAAGGGAACACAAAATGGATAAAACCAGCTTAAAACCTAATATTCTATTTATAATGACAGACCAGCAGCGGTTTGATACAATTGCCGCACTCGGTAATTCTAGTATTTATACACCTAACCTGGACCGTCTTGTTCGTCGTGGCATCAGTTTTGACAACGGATATACTCCGTGTCCCGTTTGCGTTCCGGCAAGGCTTTGTGTAAGAACAGGCTGTGAACCTGTAAAAACAAGGTTATATGACAATGGGTATTATAAAGAAACAAATTTATGGCCAGATCTGGATGAAAACAGGCTGAATACTGTCTATGAGGATCGTTTCGGGGCCTATCTTCCGCGTCGCATGAATCAACTCGGTTACAGGACATTCGGAATAGGCAAGGAACACAGTTTACCTGTTTATGAAGACATCGGTCATGAGGTTCATTTACATACAGAGGAATTTTATTTTTCTGTTGAAGATCGAAATGAACATGATGCTTATGCAAGCTGGCTAAGAAAAGAGCATTCCGAGAAGTGTGACTGGTTGGAAATGCTTCAGGGAGAAAGAACAGAAATGTATTACCAGCCTCAGATGAGCCCGCTTCCCGCAAATCTTACTGTTGAATCATTTGTGGCAGACCGCGCAGTCGAACAAATAAAATCAAGTGATACAAGACCCTATTTCGGATGTATTTCATTTATCGGCCCTCATCCGCCATTCGCGCCGCCTATTCCGTTTAATCGTATGTACGATCCGGATCATATGCCTGATCCGGTATTAGGTAAATCAGAGCTGGATTTTATGGACGAAGTTGTCCCATGGCTTAATTATGCTGTATACAGAGAGGAATTTACCCTATCCCAGGCAAGGATATTAAAATCACGCTATTATGGTGAAATCAGCTATATAGATCATTGTCTGGGACGAATACTTGATGCGGTGGAGTCCCGCACGGATGCCGACAATACACTCATTTGCTTTTATTCAGACCACGGAGAATTAATTGGAGACCATCATTCCTGGACCAAATGTAATTTCTTTGAGGGATCCTGCCATATTCCGTTTTTAGTCAGCTGGCCGGAGTGTTTACCCAAAAACCAGCGCCGTGATGAATTGGCAAGTCTCGTGGATTTATTCGGTATGGCAACTGTTGCAGCTGGTTCTCCTGAAATGCGTGACGGAACTGATCTTATCGGAGTAATTGAAGGAACTGCAAAACCCAGAAAACAGCTTTTCAGTTATTTTGGCGCTCCCGGATCAGTTTTCTTTAAAATCATGGTGCGTGAAGGCGATTGGAAGTATATATTCATCGCAAACGGAGGTCGGGAACAGCTTTTTAACTTAAAAGACGATCCTGATGAATTGATCCAGAGAGCTGAAACAGAAAGGGATATTTCAATCCGGCTTCGTAAAGCAGCGGTTGAAAAAATGAGAAAAATTCATGCTGAATTGGCGCTTGAAGGCAGCGATTTTAAAGGATTCGAATATGAACCATTGAATCGTGTTCGCATCAGACAGTTTGCTTATGAATATGGAGTCAATAATTTTGCCGCAAAACCGCCAGATGCATTCAATATAGGAATCAAACAAAAATTCACAGCGCTTTGAATACTTTTTTAGCCAACGAAGACTATAACATCAGAAAAGCGTATGTGTTCTCGAACGAAAGAAAGGTGAAAACAGAGGGGAAGATCATCTATCTCCCGATCTACTTTATTATGTTTCTACAGAAAAACAGCATAGCTATTGAAAAACCTGAATAATATAATGAGCATAAAAAGGGGCTGTCTCAAACGAGACAGCCCCTTTACATTGATTCGATTGCGTCAGGAGAGAATCAGTTTCCGGTCAGCTGTTTCTATTTGCCGTAGAAACGGTCAACAGCAGCCTGAATGGTGGCTTGTACAGTTTCCAGGCCCATCGCTTTCAGGGTGTCCTGGAAGGTCTGCCAGTCGGTGGCGACCTTCATTTCACCGGCCATGAATTTTGCTTCAGA
>DOFA01000048.1 GCA_003532195.1 Clostridiales bacterium | reverse complement strand
GCAGGGATTCCTCGCCGCCGCCGTGGCCGGTGTAGATCAGATGGTTAGCGCGGCACCATTCATAGGTCTGGCTCATGTAAGCCTGGTTGTACATCCAGGTCACGGTGTTCCAGTAATCGCAGCGCGCCCTGGCCGTGCTGATGTCATCTGAATCCACATAGAGCTCCGGCAGAATCGACCGGACGGAATAGCCGTGCTGCTCGCTGAACACTGGCTCGAAATTCCTCGACCACGCCAGCAAGGTGATGCCGGGCAGCGGCGACGCGNNCCGCCACTTCATCCGTGAACACGCCTTTGACGGTGGTTCCAAAATATTCGCCGACCGCCGCTTTATATTTTTCGTGCGTATAGCGAATGAATTCCCGGACTGCTTCCGGATCCAGCGTGTCCAGGTAGCCTTCCTGGCCCCAGGTAAATTCCGACCAGCGCGCCGAAGCAAGCACGCCGCCCGACCAGATTGTGAAAAAGATCAGCAAGGTCTGGACCTGATCTGTCGGGTTCTGCCAACAGACCTGGTCGTTCGCGTAGGTGACGTCAACCCAGTTCCTGGCGCCGCCGTCCAGCGTGCAGGCGGCGAGAAACTTCGTGTTGCTGCGTTCCCGGGGCGGCAGTGCCACCGACAGGGCAGCGCCGGGCTGGACTTCGCTTTTCATCATGCCGACAGCCGTCATGCGGGTCCAGGGCTTATCCTTGATTAAATACCCGCCGGCCGTGCCCGACGGCCAGTTGTATTCGTCATAGATCCAGTAAGCCATCTCCAGCCGCGCCGCTTCCCGGACGACATGGCGGATCATGGCAAAAAAGCTTTCATCCAGATAGCCGCCGCGTAAACCGAACATCGGATGAATATAGAATTCATTGACCCCGCTCTTTTTCATTTCTTGAAGCTGAAAGGTCAGCTCATCTTCGGACAGGGCGTCGTTGGGATAAAACATGATCGCCGGTGCGTAATGGGGATTTCCCTTTTGGAAAGTTTCCTGGATTTGCAGCATGAAATCACTTCCTGTCAGACATTCGCTTATTTTTTTTCAGAGGTCAGAATCCGCACCGCCTGGATGCCGCTTTTGACTTTGTATGAAAACAGGTTGGCATAACTCTCGGTGATTGTCAGATCGACCTTGTTCCTGCCCTTATTCAAGAATGCCGTGATGTCAGCCCGAAACGGCTTCCAGAGCAGCCGTTTGACCCGGACTCCGTTGACAGTGATTTCCAGCGGCGAACAGGAATCAATGTCGATCACGACCTGCTGCGCGTCGCCGCTGTGACAAGTATAATCCAGGCTGTAGCGGGCCTGGCCGCTGTAATAAGGGTAGCCCTGCCGTGACAGGTCGCCCGGCCCGACCAGCGGACCCTCGCCGGCGATCTGGTCTTCGCGGACCAGGAAGGCGCCGGAAAGGAAGCCATAGGGGATCTTGTGCAGCATTTTCCAGTCCGGCAGCCGGCAATCCAGGATGACTTCATTCGCGCCGGTTTGCACCAGGCCGGCAATGTTTTGCCGCCAGTTGTGAACGCCCCAGATCCTGGCGTTGGCCCGGCAGTCCAACGAATGTCCGTTGACGCGGATCGCTTCGACATCGCCGACCTCCAGATTCAGGTATAGCGGATCGATTGGATCCCGGACGGTAAAAATAAACTTGACCGAATAGGGTTGGCCAAGGTCGAGCGCCTCAGGCAGGTCGTCATCAAAGGCGATCCGCTTGCAGGCGTCCGAATGTTCGCCGGCCTGCCCTGGGAAGCTCAAATAAACCTGCGGCAGCAGCTTGTTTTCCTCAAGCGGCCTGAATTCGAGCAGGTTGCCGACATCCAGCAGATGCGGCTCATTTTCCGGCCGGGCGTCCGGCTCGCCCTCCAACTGCTTTTCCGGCTTATCTGGTTTTTCCGGCTTTTCCATAACTAAATCCTCGCCGGCGGATCCGGATTCCCGATCACTGATTCCTACGACCAGACTGAAGGGATCCATCCGGAAGGTGATCTGCCCGGCCGCAGTTTCCGGTTCCAGGGCTTTCCCCCGGGCACTGAACAATTTCAAGCCGGGGATGTCCGAAGACAGGTGAACCGTCACCTCGCGGTCCTCGTCATTAACCAGAAAGCAGACGCCGATATCCGCGTTTTCCCGCTGGATTGCAAAGACCCGGCCTTCCGGCTCGAAACCCGGCAGCGCATGATCCCGGCTGATCAGCATTTGAACCAGGCTGCGGAAATGATCCGGATCGATGGTCGGCGCCTGGTTTTTAATCAATGAAACCGGACCGTCGCGGTATAATACCAGGTCGCCAGCTTGATTTTCCAGGGACAGCGCGCCGGACTGGCCGAAGTCTTTGCCTGATTCCACGGCCAGATGCGGTTCACGGTTGATCAGCAGGATCCGCACGCCGCTGTTTTTCAGAACGCCGTAAAGCTTGATCACTTCTTCCCGGCTGTATTCCATATCCGGAAAAACCACGGTATCGTAGGTGAAGCCTTTCAGGGTCAGTGCGCCCGTCCCGATTTCAATCTCCGGCGCCAGCTCTTCGGGTACAAAGTCGTAGCCGATGCCCAGCCGCAGGAAAGCGTCAAACAGGTTTTCCAGGACTTCGTCGACCGACCGGATGGAAAACTCTGGTTTCAGGTAATCCTGAATCAAGTATTCGTTGAGGTCGATTCTCTGTTTGGCTTCCGCCAGGGGGATGAAGACCAGGATTCTGCCGGTCGACTGGGTCACGGCCGACAGATAGGATGGCCCGGCAATGTAATCCGCCATGTCGTGGTACCAGGCAAACAGGGGATTGTTGTAGCCGTGGCTGGGCGGATAGCCCATCGGCAGGATTTTGCGCCCGCTGTCCAGGGAATAATAAGCGCCCATATACTGGATGTTGTTGGCGCCGCCAAGCAGAAGCAGGTTCGTCACCCGTTTCATGTCCTCGAAGGTGAAATGCCAGCCGCTGCCGGAAAAGCTTTCGCAGATGACGCGGCTTTTCTGGTAGTACTTGCAAACTGTGCGGATCCGGCTGGCAATCAGCGTGCTGAAACCTGGCCGGTCGATCCAGCCCATCGGCGCGACGGCGTCGAATCCCGGAGCGTCCATCAGGGTCAGGCCTTCAAAAATGTTGCCGATTTCCGTGGCATCCCAGGCAAACCCGCCGCCGCCCTGGAAATGCCCGGTCAGAATCAGGTTGTTCTCCCGGCAGACCGCCGCGAGCGGCCGGACAAAGTTTTGAAAATATAGTTCCTTCAAGGTCGACCAGAACATGTTCTTGACCTTGATTTCCATCTCGGTCCGGGATGGCCGGTAGAGCATGTACAGACAGGGCTTGATGTCGATGCCATAGCGCTCGAAAATGATCCGGTCGAGGCCCGGTGTCCAGGGAACGCGCCCCTCGCCGATTTCGAACGGGCTGGACGGGTAGTCTTCATCGGTAAAACTGCCGATTACCGTTTGGCCAAACTCGTCGCCGACCGCCTTTTTGTAGCCGCCATAGGTCAGGTCGAGATACTCCCCGGCCGCTTCAGCATTGAACAGGTCGCACAAACCGCCCTGATTGGTGCTGTATTTGCCCCATACGGCGGTGGCCAGCACCGCTTTCAATGGATCTTTACAAAAGAACTGCACCCGGCCTTCCTCGTCGTCACGCAGATTAATAACCAGCCTGCCGTCCGTCCGCTCAACCCGCGCGGTGACATCCTGAGCTTGTACGGCTTGTGCGGCTTGTGCGGCTTGTGCGGCTTGTTCGGTCTGGCCAGCCTGACCGGCCAGCTCCGCTTCGCGCAGCAGGACTGCCGACATCAATTCGCCCTCGCAGTCGGCCTGCCAGCTGCGGCCGGCCTTGCGCCCGTCGGTTTTTTGAATCGCGCAAGCCCGGGCCCAGGGATGTTTTTCGATGACTTTGCCGCCCGCCTGGCCGCTGGGCCAGTTGAACTCGTCGTAGATCCAGAATTTCAGGCCCAGCCTTTTGGCTTCGGCAACCGTAAACCGAATCAGGTCAAAGAACTCGTCTGACAAGTAGTCCAGGGTCAATCCATACATGGAGTGGATAAAAAAATCATAAATTCCCTGGCTAAGGAATTGTTCGAGCTGGAAGGTGATTTCGTCTTTCCTGATCTCGTCATTCCAAAACCACATGACCGACGGGCGATAACAGCTCCGGGGCGCTTGAAATTCCCGGATATAACTCTGCATGTCCGCCATTAGTTTCGAACCTCTTCGATCAGGATCAGCTCCGACAGGAAACTGTTGGGCAGCGTGACCGCGAAGCCGGCGCTTTTCAACTGGTATCCGGTTAAAATCGCCGTTTCCCGGCTGTTGTCAGAAGTCACCCGATAAGTCTTGCCGGCGTCGATGCCGCGGGGTTTAAAGACAAAATCCGGTTCGTTCTTGTCCGACAGCCGGAAAAAGAATCCGCAGGCCCGGGTTTTATCCGGGGCCGCGTACTCCAGCGCCAGCCAGTTGCCGCGTTCTTCGTAAATCTCCAGGGGGGTGTGGTGGTATACCCGGCAGCCGCCCATGATCAGCGGTCGGATAAAATCCTTGTAAAGCTGCAGGCCATGGCGCACTTGGGCTAGCGCTTCTTCATTGGCGTCGGCCGGGCTCGGGAAAAATCCGACCAGCCAGGGCCGGGTCAGCAAGGTCGCCCGAACCATGAAGTCGATGTCCGCCGTGATCAGCCCGAAATGCACGCCTATCGTAGCATAGAGCTTTTCCGGAGGCAGGGCGTACAGCATGCCGGCAATAATGCGGACGAACTGAAGCGGATGCGCGTTGTCGGAGACCTGCGTGTAATGGAAATGCTGCATGATGCCGATGTCGGTCCGGCCGCCGCCGGAGGCGCAGTTCTCCAGCAGCAGGCCCGGGAATTCTTCGCGCAGCCGGTCGATGACGCTGTAGAACCCCTCGAAATACCGCCACATCGTGTTTTCCGTGAATCCGCAGTTCTCCAGCTCGCCGCCGGTCAGCATGTCCACGTTGCAGTCCAGGCGGTAGCTGTCCAGCTTATACTTCCTGATGCAGCCGCTGATCGTGTCAAAAGCCGCGTCCTGGACTTCCGGCCGGGAAAAATCCAAGAGCCAGAGCGGGTGTCCGTTCTGATGGAGCATGCCGTCCTCGCCGACCCGGCGGCGCAGTTCGCTGTCCGGCATCGCACGCTCGATTTCCAGCCAGAGGCCGGTTTTCAGCCCCTGATCGCGCGCATAAGCAAAAACGTCGGCCAGTTTTCCTGCCAGAAATTCATTTTCGAACCAGTCGCCGACATTGTAACCCCAAATTTTGGCATTATGGCCAAACCAGCCGGCATCGAGAATGACCGTTTCGGCGCCGATGGCCGCGGCGGTGTCGATTTCGCGCCGGATAAAGGCGTCGTCGACCTGCATATTCTGGCTGTAACCGGTCAGATTATAGGCGATGTTGCAGTTGTCGGCGTGCGCAAGCAGGACCGAATCGCGCAAATGAGCGTGCAGTTCGTTGGCGCAGGTGTCCAGGTCGCCGTAAAACATGGCAACATGGACGGCCGGGGTCGTCACCGACTCGCCGGGACGCAGCACCCGCAGGGGCGCCGGGCCGCCCAGGCCGACTTTGGCATAGAGGTAGTATTTTGAATGCGGATGCTCATAGCGGGTCCGGTCTTTAAACAGTTTTTTAAATTCCACATCAATATTGCCCGACCAGGCCAAATCCAAAACGGTCATTTCACCGGTCCGGTCATTTTTAACAAAATAGAGCGGCGGTGAAAAGAGCTGGTTCTGGACGCCGTATTTCAGGTCGGCGCCGTCGAGTTTGTTGAAATGCAGTTCGCCTTCGGCATACCAGCCGCCGTAATTATAACTGGCAACCGAGTAGCCGCAATCAGAGGACTCGGTCTCAAAGGCGAATTCCTCTTCCTTGCCGATAATGCCGCAAAAGGGGTAGACCCGGGAGATGACCGCCGGTTCGCTCCCCAGGTTGACGATTTCCAGCGAGCGGGCGATAAACGAACTGCCGTCAAGCGCCGTACGCACTTTTACCCTGACTTTGGGATTCGGATATTCCAGAGTTACGACCAATTCCTCTCCGCTGGCGGTTCGGATCTGTTCTTGTCCGGCATACCGCCACTGATTTCTCAAAAGAACCCCGTTCACCTCCAGGGCGAAGGTCGGCAGATACGCCCGCAGGTAACCGTTTCCGGCTTCGTAGGCGTAATGTTTGGCGATGGTCAGCGGCGCCATCTCTTTCATGTGGGAATGTCCGGATGCGGAAAAATGCAGCCCGATCAGGTTGCCGTCCCAGAAGCCTTCCTCCCAGATGAATTTCCGGGCGTCAAAACGGAAATACGGATACGACGGCGCCGGACAAAAACCCTCAGTTTCCGGTGCGAACCGGACTTCATTCTCGGTTTTGACGATAATTTTTCCTGCCATAAGTTTATCCTCCCAATTCAGCAGCTCGGATGAGCCGGCGCATGTCAGCCGAGGCTGCCCGCTCCAGGCTGGCGAACAGGGCGGTCATCTGGGCAGGATTGCTGCAGCCGACGATCGGGACTACGGGGAAGTCCTGATGGATCAGCCAGGCCAGAGCGATGT
>DOFA01000188.1 GCA_003532195.1 Clostridiales bacterium | reverse complement strand
TTGCCCGAAATATCCTTTGAACCGGTTGAAGGCGTCGATGGTCAGTATATTTTCGCCCTTGAGCATATAAATATAGCCGTTGGGATTGACCAGCAATTTTGATGAATTGAGCTGAAAATGCTCATCGAGCAGCTTGGAATCGGGTTTGATGAACGATTCGACAAAGCTCCCGTCGGCCGCCAGGTGTACCACCCGCGCATTGCCGGTATCGGCTATGAACATATTTCCGTCGGCATCGGCATAAACACCTTCCGGGGCATTCAGCGGCTTTTCCTGCGGGCCGGTGAAGATACCCGCGGTTTCGCCGGCTTGAGTCATCTTGACGATCCGGTTGTTGCCAGTGTCCGCTATAAAAAGATACCCCTCTTGATTGATAAACAAGTCGGAAGGCTGATTCAGATAGACGCTGCCCGTATCCGCATCCGATACCACGTTGATTGACGCCAGAAATTCATAGGTTTCAGGAATCGGAACATGGCGGTTCTTAATGATGGTATAATCATTGCTCAAGGCCAGCGCTTCGGATGGGCAAGCCAAAATACAGACCAGCAGGACCAGCAGCGGGACGATCAGACGAAACATCAGCCGGATGCTCTGCTTTTTGTTTTGAGTACTCTGCACGATTCTTTCAGTCACGAAGAAGCAGCCTCCCTATCCTTTGATACCAGAATGAGTCATGGTTTCAATCACTTTTTTCTGCATGATGAAGAAGATCAAGACAGTGGGGATGATCATCAGGAAGGTGGCTGCCGCCACCGCGCCGGCCCGGCCGATCGACATGGTGGCCGGCCCGCCGGCTATGGTCTGCAGCGCCAGCGGCAATGTCTTCATGGTCTGGCTGGTGGTGAAGATCAGCGGCGAAAAATAATCGTTCCAGCTGCTGACAAAGGAAAACACGACCAGGGTCGACCAGGCCGGGGTCAGCGATGGCATGACGATTTTCCAGAATACAGTCCATTCATTGGCTCCGTCGATCCGGCTCGATTCAAGGAGCTCGTTCGGGAACTGCTCGAGAAACTGCTTGATCAAAAAGAAGTTATAGGCAACAGCGATATTTGGCAGGATCAAGGCCCAGTAGGTATTGATCAGCCCCATGCCATTGATTACGATGTATCTCGGGATCTGCGTCACGTGCGGCGAGAACATCAGCATGGCAATGACGATCGCAAACAGGGCTTTCGAGCCAGGCGGATGGTGTTTGACCACGCCATAGGCGCCCAGCGAGGAAACCGTCACCGTGCAGGCCACGATGGACACGGTGACGATCAGGCTGTTGAAGACATAACGTGTGAAAGGCACAACCGAACTGTTCAGCGAAAGCATCAGGTCGGAGAAGTTGATCAGCGTCGGGCGCCGGACAAAATAACGCGGCGGAAAAATAAACAGTTCGTCGATCGGCTTGAAGGCGGTGCTGATCACATACACGAGCGGCAGGGCGGTGAAAGCCATCAAGGCAATCATCAGCATATAAAGCATCACCCAACCCGGTGTCAGCTGCAGGCGGCGCAGCCTGCCCGCGATGGACGGTTTTATTCTTTTGCCAGCCGTCTCGGCTGTGATTGCAAGTTCCGGTAATTTTCCTCTGGGCATGATAGCATCTTTTCCTTTCAGCGGTATCGCTCCCGGGCTTGTTAATCGTTTTTCGAGGACAGCATTCTCATGACCAGACGGCCGAGCAAGAACGTGATCAGGAAGAGGACGATGGCGACCGACGACGCGTACCCCATCTGGAAACGGATAAACGCGTAATCATAAAGATGGGCCACGATCGTATGGCCGGCATAGTTCGGGCTGGGAATGCCGGCTACAGACACCGCGATGTCGAAAACGCCGAATGACCCGACTATGGCGCTGATTGCGCCAAACAGGAGCTGGGGCTTGAGCATCGGCAGGGTCAGGTAGCGCAGCTCCTGCAGTTTGTGGGCTATGCCGTCGATTGCCCCGGCTTCGTAAATATCCCGCGGCACATTCTGCAATCCGGCCAGAAAAACGAGAAAACCGGTGCCCATGCTCATCCAGATGGAAATGATGATAATGACAATCATGATGTAGTCGGCATCCTGGGTCCACAGAATCGGGCTCGACAGGATGCCGAGGTTGATCAGCATGTTGTTGATCAGGCCGTAGCGATCGCCGGAGAAAAAATACAGCCAGACGGCGGACATGGCCACGCTGCTGGTGATGGAAGGGGCATAAAAAGCGAGGGCAAAAACATTGCGCATTTTCAGCTGGTTAATCAGCCAGGCCATGACAAAGGATAGAATGTATCCGATCGGGCCGGTAAAAAAAGCAAAAGTTAAAGTATTGGCCATCGCTTTGATAAATATTTCGTCATCAAGAAACAAGAGCTTGTAATTATTAATGCCGACCCATTTCGCCGGCTGCAGCATATTGTAGTCCGTAAAGCTGGTCCAGCAGGCGACCAGGACAGGTACGGCCACAAAGACGGCAAACAGGATGAAAAATGGAGCTACGAATGCGTAACCGATCCAATGTTTATGCACAAATGCCTTGATTTTTGTCGCCAATGCCCATTCCCCCAACAATTTCATTAAGTTACCGGCTGGCATAAACGCCGTACTCTTCCTGTTTCATCCTCAGCTCGCGGTTTATTTCCTTAACCGCCTTTTCCAGGGTGTCCCGGACATTGTCGCCGGCCACCACCACGCTGTTCCAGGCGTTGTTGATGTATCTGCTGGTGTAATAACCGCCCAGCACCACCGGAGTTCCTTTGGCCCACTGCAGCTGTTCCGTGATGACCTTAAGGTCGGCGCGGTTCCAGGACAGGCTGGTGAAAGCTTCGACATTCGCGGTGTTCCAGCGCGCCTCGGCGCCGATAATGGCTTCAATCTCACGCGCAAACCGGGTCTGCACCGCCGTGCTGCTCCACCATTTCAAGAAGGCCCAGGCTTCCTTGGGATGATCGGTCTGTTTCAGGATGATGTCGCATTGGCCGGACAAGGTTCCGTTGGACCGGTCGATCGTCCCGTCGTCTTTCTCAAGGCCGGGGATCAGCGCGATGCCCCATTTCCCAGCCAGTTCCGGCGCCGCGACCGAAAGCTGCATGTAAAGATTATATCCGCCGATGCCCATGGGCATTTCACCGGACCGCATGCGGTTGAAAAAGTTCGCCATTACCGGAACGCCATAGTGGGTGAAGATCTCGGTGTATTCGCGGAAAGCCTGGAAAGCCTCAGTTGAATCAAGCGCCGAATACAATCCGTCATCGCTGTAGAAGAAGCCGCCCCTTTGGAACAGGAAAGGCGTCATGTCCGGCGGATAATAGAATTCCATGCCGTTCTGGTACAGGCTGGGCAAGACATAGTTGTAAAGCTCTTCCCAGGTATCCGGCAGGATGATGCCCAGTTCGGATATGATATCCTTGCGATAGAAAAGGGCGGTAAAATCCATGGTTTCCGGAAGGGCGTAAATGCCGCCCCGGTAGGCGTAGGGAACCATGATCTCATCGATGAAACGTTCCTTGACCTCGTTGTAGCCTTCCATCGTCGACAGGTCGAGCACAGCGTCCCGGATGGCAAACTCGACCGGCGAAT
>DOFA01000170.1 GCA_003532195.1 Clostridiales bacterium | reverse complement strand
CCGCCGGGGCCGCCGCCGAGAACGATCAGGTCAAACATGAGTCAATCCCCCCTGTATCAGCAAGAGTGAAAAGTTTTCCAGAGCCCCTTTGAGGTCTTTGAGGAAACGGGCGGCAGGAGCCCCGTCGACGGCGCGGTGGTCAAAGGTCAGGGACAAGCCCATGGCCGGGTAAGGCTGCAGTTCGCCGTCCTTCTCCCGGACGCGGGTTGTGATGCTGCAGACGCCGAGGATGCAGGTCTGCGGCGGATTGATGACCGGCGTGAAGGATTCGACGTCCAGGGTGCCCAGGTTGGTCACGGTGAACGTGCCGCCCTTCAGGGCATCCGGACTGATCGTCCCCTTCAGGCAGCCGCCGGCCAGTTCTTTGACTTTGCGGGAAATCTCGCCCAGATCGAGCTGGTCGGCGTCAAAAAGAGTCGGAACCATCAGGCCGCGCGGCGTATCGACGGCAACTCCGAGATGGACATGGCGGAAATAGGTCATTTTCTCGTCATCGTAATGGGCATTGCAGGCCGGATGGCGGAGCAGGACCCGGGAAGCAGCGTACAGGACGATATCGCCCAGGGTCGGCACTTTTTCCGTCAGGGTAAATCCCTGGGCCTCGCCGAGGCCGTCGGCACCGGCTTTTTTCAGTTTGCTGCGCAAAGCCAGGATATCCGTGGCATCGAAGCTGCTGTTCAAGGTCAGCTGGGCCATCGTCGCCAGGGAAGCCTGCATCGAGCGGGCGATTACCTTGCGGATCGTGCTGTGCTTTTCGGTATAGCTGTCGGTTCCTGAAGCTGCGGCTGTGGCGGCAGCCGGAGCAGCCGTAGCTGTCGGAGCGGCTGCTGTCGGAGCTATCGGTGCAGCGGCCGCGGCGGATTCTGCGGTTGCAGCCGGTGCAGCGGCTGCAGCCGCAGACGCGGCGGCCAGCACGTCGGCGGTCGTTACGCGGCCGCCCAGCCCAGTGCCGGTCAGGCCGGCCGGATAAGTTCCGGCTGCGGCCGGGGTTGCCAGTTTACCAGCGTCGATCAGCTGCCGGACATCCCGTTCGATGACTCTTCCCTGAGGGCCGCTGGCGACAGCCTGGCGCAGGTCGGCGCCGCTGCGCTCTGCCAGATGGCGGGCGCGCGGGCTGACCGCGGCGGGCATCGCAGTTGCCGGTATAGCCGCGGCAGGCGCCTGGGCGGCAGCGGCAACGGCCTCGGCAACGGGAGCTGCAGCCGTGGCCTCAGCCGCCGGTGCGGCCGCCGGAGCCGATGCGGCGCCGGCGCGCGGATCAAATTCCGCCGAACTTTCCCCGGGCTGGCCGATCACACAGACATTGGTCAGGCAAGGAACATCGTCGCCCTCCGCGAAGAAAACATCCAATAAGATTCCGGCTGTCTTGGCCGTCTCGTCAAAAGTGGCCTTGTCCGTCTCATAGGTAAAAAGCAGATCGCCGACCGCTACCGGGTCGCCTTTCTTTTTGTGCCATTTGCCAATGATGCAACTCTCGACAGATTGGCCTTGCCGGGGCATGATCACTGCAGTCGCCATAACAAAATCCTCCTATTTAAGCATATTCTGGCCGCCGGTTACCGGTATGGCCTGTCCTGTTTCATAAACCTGCTCCACGCAGTAAAAAATCGCCCGCGCAACATCAGCCGGCGAGCAGCCGCGCCGCATGGGCACCTTGGCGATGTAAGACTCATAGACGTCCTGGACCGTTTTGGCGCCGGGGACCTTGCCGGTTTTCAGGTACTGGACGAACAGCCCCTTCTCCGGATCGCTCCAGAGCGGGCCTTCGTAATAGTTGCCCGGACAGATGGCGTTGACCTTGATCCGGTTCTCAACCAGTTCCTTGGCAAAGCTCTGGACCAGGCCGATGCCGCCGAACTTGCCGCCGGCATAGGCGAAATTGCGGTTAGAGCCTTCCAGTCCCGATTTGGAATTGATCTGGACAATGTCGCTGGTGTATTCAGGATCGAAACGGGCTTGAATCTTCATCGGCCGCGAGCCGTATTTGGCCATCAGGAAGAAGGCTGTGTAATTGATGCGGGTGACAAATTCGAAAGTCTGCAGGCTCATGTCTTCCAGGCCGCCGGCCCGGAGCACGCCGGCGTTGCTGACCAGCAGGTCGAGCCCGCCGAAACGCAGCGTGATGGCTTCAATCAGCTTCCGCACCGATTCTTCCTGCCCGACATCGGCCGGCAGGGCCAGGGCAGTTTGTTCGCCATACTGGCTGTTGATCGACCGGGCAACCTGCTCGGCCAAGGTCAGATTCAAATCGGCAATAACCAGAACGGCGCCGGCAGCGGCCAGTTCCCGGGCGATGCCTTCGCCAAAGCCCTGGGCGCCTCCGGTCACCAGGCAGATCCGGCCGTCCAGGCGGCCTGTGCCCCTGGCTGGCGCTTCCGACAGAGTAAACCGGCCGATGCCATCCAGAATGACCTGCCGCGGAGAAATCCCGGCGGCGGCGATTTCCTGCAGAAGACCGTAGATTTTCTCCAGACTGGCGAGGTCGTCCTGATTCTGGATCCGGACCGTTTCGCCGTCGCAGGCGGCCGCATCGCCGTTTGATCCGTTTTCGGCGGCGAAAGCGGTCCAGGTGCGGCGGCTGCGCGCGAACAGGGCCCGGACCGCCGGGGCTATGGCTGCCGCCGCGCTTTCCGGCCCGCCCATTTGTTCAATCCAATCCAACATAGGTACCGTCACCTCAGATCGCCCTGGCGTGCGCCAGCAGATAGCGTTCGGCTTCGGCACACCACAAATTGTTGTTCTTCTCTACGATATCAGCCAGATTACGGAAAATTTCGTCTTCGGCGCCCAGCTGCCGGAAATCGGCGATGGCGGTCAGCGGCATGCTGATGTGGGTGTAAATCAGCTTTTTGCCGCCCGGGATCTTCGGCAGATTCAATGTCGCCTGGACGGCGCTGTCCAGACCGCCGACATGGGTGATCATCGCCGACGGGTTGATTGTGCCGCCGGCCATCAGATCGAGGGCTTCGATCAGGTCGTCGGTTGTGCCGCCGCTGTTGCCGACGACATGGGTGTTGTTGTAATGGACGTTATAAAAGTTAAAGGCGGCGGTCAAGGCCGGATTGGTCGGACCGGCGAAAAAGTTCAGGCACCCGTCATAGCCGAGGATCTTGTCGGCCTGCTCGATGACGGCGGGAACCGGCGCATAGACATAAACGTCGTCATATCCCTTGCCTCCGGCCATTTCCAGCAGCAAGGCCGGAACATCGGCGATATCTTTGGTATTGGCATATATGAGTTTGACGCCGTTGCGGGCTGCCTCTTCCGGCGGATACAGGGCGGCGGCGCGGGCCAGTCGGGTTTCGTCGATATCGGTGACAACCAGAAGGCCGGGCCGGCGCGGATTATGGATCGCGTAGTCGATGGCGCCGAGGCCCATCGGGCCGACGCCCGCCAGCAGGGCCATATTGCCGCCCGCGACGATGCCATTATGGTGGACATAGCTGCCGGGGTTGCTGTGATAATTGACATGAAATCCGCCGACGATGCAGGATATCGGCTCGGCCAGCGAACCGAAGTAGAACGCCTCGCCCCGGTAATGCAGCAGGCAGCCCCGCTCCATGACCACGGAGGGGATGACCACGTAGGTTGCTGCGCCGCCGATATGATGAAAGGAATATCCGGGGGCAGCATAGATGTTGGACGGGTCGCTCAGGGCCGGCTGGATGGCGAAGCGGTCGCCGGCCTTGAATTGTCCGGCCCAGCGGCTGCCCACCTCGATGATTTCGCCGCAGAATTCATGGCCGATGATAACCGGATTTTCCGCCACATCCTTGGGCACGCGTTTATGGTCGGGGCCCTGCATGGCGGCCTTGTACGAGGACATGCAGATACTGTCCGACATAACCTTGGCGAGAATTTCGTTTTCGGTGATCGGCGGCAGTTCGAACGTATCCAGCCGCAGATCCTCTTTGCCGTGTAGTCTGACTGCTTTTGTGATCATAAAACCTCCGTGCGCCCTGAGCGTTCGGGCGTCATTTCATTGCTATGCTTATTATTTACTGTTCAATTATAGCATACAAATGTGAATTGTTAACATAACAATGTGAATATTTCTCATTGATTTTTCATGAACACAAACCAGAATAGAATGCGGGGAAATAAGGCGGAAATCTATGCGAATAACCGTTTTTCCCAGTCATATCAGCCATTTCAGAGATTATTCAGGTTTTTTCCTAAAGATTGTATTCTTGTTTCAGCTGTGATATTATGGCAATTAGCAACAAATATAACATCAATGATTATCTCTGGGAGGATTTATGTCATCTGATCGTCGCGATGATCTGAACCAATATATCCAATCCAGGGGGGAAGTCCGCCTGGCTGAGCTGGAAACCCGTTTCCCGGGCGTTTCCAGCATGACTTTGCGGCGCGATCTCGAATACCTGGAACGTCAGGGCCTGATTATCCGCATCCGTGGCGGCGCTAAATCCCTGGCTCACCTTTCCATGCTCAAAGAGGCGGCTTATACGCAGCGCCAGGCTGAGAACACCAGCGCCAAACTGCTGATCGCCGAGAAAGCGGTTCGCATCGTGACACCGGGCCGGTCAATCTATATCGATTCCGGCACGACCTGCATGTTTTTCGCGCAGAAATTGCCCGACCATAATCTTTTTGTCCTGACGCCAGCGCCGAATATCGCCCTGGAGCTGGTTAAAAACCAGAATATCAAGATCAACCTGACCGGCGGCCAGCTCAATCGCGAAACGCTGACCCTTTCCGGATTCAACGCCACAGAATATGTCAAGACCCTGAACATCGACCTGGCCTTTATCGGTGTCAGCGCCTTTTCCCTGAACAACGGCTTTACCTGCGGCGATTATTACGAGGCTGAGCTAAAACGCCTGATCATCCGCAAGGCCCAGCAGGTCGTCATGCTGATGGATTCCAGCAAAGTCAGCTGCAGCATGCCCTACACCTTTGCCCGTCTGCAGAATATCCATTCCCTGATCACCGACCAGCCTCTGCCCGAGGAATACCAGAAGGCGGCGCGCCAAGCCCGCGTCCTTCTGTTTTGAGCGGCGGGGCCGTCCGATGAGCAGCGTTTTGATCATTCGTTCCCGCAGCCATAACCCCTGGTATAACCTCGCCCTGGAAGAGTATCTGCAGCAGCGCCTGGCCGGCGGCAACCTGCAGGCGATTCTCTATTTATGGCAAAACCAGGACACCGTCGTAATCGGCCGCAACCAGAACGCCTGGGCCGAATGCTTGACCGGACTGCTTGAGGCGGAGGGCGGCCGCCTGGCCCGACGCAGCACCGGCGGCGGCGCCGTCTTCCACGATCTGGGCAATTTGAATTTTTCCCTGATCCTGCCGCGGCAGAAATTTGATCTGGACCAGAATTTCACGATGCTGCTGGATGCTGTGTCCAGCCAGGGCATCTGCGCCGAACGATCCGGCCGCAACGACATCCTGGCTGGCGGGCGCAAGTTTTCCGGCAATGCGTTCAGCCTGCACCACGCCACAGGACTGCATCACGGCACCTTGCTGGTGCATTCCGATTATGGGCGGGTTGCCCGTTACCTGACGGTTTCCGCGGCAAAATTGCAGGCCAAAGGCATCCCCTCCGTCCGCTCGCGGATCACCAACCTGCAGGCAATCAATCCGGATGTGACTGTCGAATCGCTGATGGATGCCCTGGAGATCGCCTTCCTGAAGCATTTCAGCCCGGATCCGGCCGACCGGCAGGTCCGCCTAATCTGGGACTCCGAATACCAGNNGTCAGCACTCGAGGAAAAATACGCTTCCTGGGCCTGGCGTTACGGCGAAACCCTGGTCTTCGACGCCCAGATAGAAAAAAAGCTGGACTGGGGCATGGTTCAAATCGGATTCCAGGTGGAAAAGGGCTTCGTCCGCCAGGCCATATTCTACACCGACGCCCTGGATAGCGATTACTTCGCCGACTTGCCAGCATTGCTGGCTGGAAAGCGCTTTCATTCGGCCGAAATGGCCGCTGCCTTGCTGCAGGCGCCCGATCCCGGTATCGGATTTGGCCCCCCGCGCCGGCAGATGGCTGAGGATCTGGCCGGGATGATCCGCGAGCAGGATTGGTGACGCCCCGCCGTCGCTGCTCAGGGCAGAATTATTCTTTAACGCTGCCAGCTTGCAAACCGGCGATGAAGAAACGCTGCAACGGCAGGAAAATAGCCAGAACGACCGCGGTTGCGACCAGCGTGGCTGCCATCAGCTGATTCCAGAAGATCTCCCCCTCATTGCGGAAGCGGGTCAGCGCCAGCTGGACCGTGGTAATCCTGTCCGATCCGGTGTTGGTCATGACCAGCGGCCAGGTATATTCATTCCAGGCGCCCGTAAACTTGAGAACCGCCAGGGCGCCGATCAGCGGCGCTGACAGCGGCAAATAAATGCTCAGGAAAGCCCGGAAACGGGTGCAGCCGTCAATCTTGGCCGCTTCATCCAGCTCGGGCGGGAAAAGCACATAAAACTGCCGGCACATGAAAACGCCGAAAGAACCGGCCGCGTAAGGCAGGATCAGCCCGGTGAACGTATCGACAAGGCCGCTGCCGCCCTGCCCGAGCCAGTTGTTGCCGCCTGCCAGCGGGAAATGCTTGACCAGGATGAATAGCGGCACCAGGGTGACCTGGGCAGGAATCATCATGCCGGCCATAATCAGGATAAATAAAACACCGCGCCCCGGGAAGCGGATGCGGGCAAACGCATAGCCGGTCATCGCGTTGATAAACAAACTGACCGCTGTGGCCACCCCCGCTACCCAACAACTGTTCAGCAGGTAACGCAGCCAGGAACCCTGGGTCAGGGCCTGCCGGTATATCGCCCAGACAATGGGCCGGGGGATCAGAGTCAAGCCAGGCGCGTATATCTGGTTCATATCCTGGAGCGATACCGACAGCATGACCAGAAACGGGAAGCCTGCGCCGGCCAGCAGTNNCCGAGCATCCGGCCGGTGTGCCGGCGCCAGTCGACGTGACGCGCGCCGCTCATCGGGTCAGGTCGCGGGACTGGCCGCTGACTTTCAAGTTGAACAGGGTGACCATCAGCACCATCAGCAGCAGGACAACCGACATTGCCGACGCGTAGCCCATCTTAAATTCGGCAAAAGCCCGGATATAGATCTGATGCGTGATGGTGGTCGTCGCGTTGACCGGGCCGCCGTCGGTCATGATTCTCACTTGCTCAAACGTCTTGAAACACTCGACCGAGAGGGTTGCCAGCAGAAAACCGCTGACTGGCTTGATTGCCGGCAGTGTGATGTGCCAGATCCGCCGGAAATATCCCGCCCCGTCGACGCGCGCCGCTTCATGGAGGACCGCCGGTACACCCTTCAGTGCGGCCAGATCGATGATCATGACATAACCGACATATTTCCAGATGTTCATGACAATCAGGCAGGGCAGCGCCAAATGCTCGTCAAATAGCCAGTCGCTGGCCGGCAGGCCGATGCTCAGGAGGATTTTGTTTAGAATCCCGCTGCCGGGATCGAACAGGTAAAGCCAGACCATCGCTGCCGAAACCAAAGAAATGATATATGGAAACATCAGCAGCGTGCGTACGGCCGGCAAAGCGCGGCTGCCGCCGCCAACACACAGGGCGGCGACAAAGCCCAGCAGCATGGCCGGCGCCACCGATCCGAGCGCAAAGATCAAAGTATTGACGATCGAGCGTAAGAAGCTCCGATCCTCAAGCAAGCGCTGGTAGTTGGCCAGGCCGATGAAATCATGGTCAGTCAGATTATAGTTGGTCAAGCTGTTCCAGAAATTCTGCAGCAACGGAAACAAGACAAAGATACTGAAGAAAATCATGAAAGGTAAAATCAACAGCCAGGCAGCGCGGGTATCGCTGCCTGGCCGGCTGTGCTGCGGCCGTTTAACCGGCTGATGATGTACGTCAGGGCGCGGCAATTTCCGCTTCCAGCTCTGCCTGTGCCGCTTCCAGAGCTGCCTCTGCTGATTTCGTGGAATACAGGACCTCTTGAACCAGGTTGTTGCGGATTCTCTGGAAGATAGTAGCCCAGGTTGTCCGCGGCATGCCGATGCCTTTGGCTACACATTCGGAGCGGATGGCATTCAGCGGATCCAGGGCGATGAAGGCGTCGACCTGCGACTCGCGGGTAACCGGGATATTCAAATCTTTCGCCCGGCGCAGGACTTCTTCCTTGGTCAGGGCGTATTCAATGAATTTAAATGCCTGGTCCTGGTTCTTGCAGGTGCCGCCGATAAACAGCATGTTGCAGCCGCTGAAGGTCGCCTGCTCTTTATTGGCCGGCGGCAGGGAGATGCTGATCTTGCCCGCGTAATCGGCGTTCTTGAGCATGGGGGTCAGCGCAACGTTGTTGATCAGGGTCATCGCCGCGGTGCCGGCGACAAAGGGATTGGTCTCCGTGCTGCTGTAGGGGATGCCGGTCTCATTGACGAAGCTGGCCAGGAATTCCAGGGTTTCCAGGCTTTCCGGCGTATTCAGGGTCGGGTTGCCGTTTTCGTCAAAGAATCTGCCGCCGTTGGTGAAGACCAGGGTATCAAATTCGACGAAATTGCCGGCTGATTTGGGGAATGCAAATCCAGATTGGGTTATATTGCCGCTGCTGTCCTTCAGGGTCAGCTTTTCCGCGAATTCCTTGAGTTCGGCCCAGGTTTGCGGTGGTTTTTCCGGATCCAACCCGGCGGCTGTAAACATGTCCATGCGATAGGCAAAGACGAAAGGGGTCGTCGAATAGGCCAAACCGTATATTTCGCCTTTATAGGTGCCGTTGGCCAGTACGCTGGCCATCAGGTCAGACTTGCCTTCCCAGTTGTTGAAGTAATTGGTTATCGGCTGGTATTGGCCTGCTTCGACCCGGGCGGCGACCGATAAGATACCATGGCCGATCAGATCGGGGCCGAGGCCGGCGCTGAACATCGAATTCAGCTTGGTTTCCATGGCCTCGCCGATCGCGGCATCGTCATACTCCACGACAATGCCTGTATTCTGAGCGTTGAAATCGGCAATCAGACGTTTCCAGTAATCAGCTTCGGCCGTATCGTTGCCGGTCCGGACAAACTTGAGGGTGACTGTTTCATCGGTACCGCCGTCAGAACAGCCGGCTGTCGTTCCGGCAATCAATCCGGTCAGCAGGATGATCAGGACCAAAAGCAAGGGCAGTGTACGTTTCATCTCTTTTCTCTCTCCTTTATCTTGCCGGCTCTTCTGATCGGCCGGATTTTTAGGGATAAAATCTGCTGTTGTCAATGGGTTGTCATTTTGCGGTTCTCCAGCAGTTGGCCGTCCAGCCAGCCGTAGCGGGTCAGGGGGTCGTCGCGCCGCTTCAGCTCGCGATGCAAGCGCAGGCGCAGCTGGCTGAGGATACCGGCCAGGGCGGGATCGGCGATCCGGTTGTTTTTCTGGCCGGGATCCGCCGCCACCTCATAGAGCTCATCGATATCCGTCGCATTCCAGATGTACAGCCAGTCGGCTGTCCGGATGCCGCGCTGGGAATAAAGCCCAAATTGCTGGCCGTTACCTGCGAAAACCGCATAGTCGCGTTCGGGTTGCGCCTGTCCGTCCAGCAGCACCGCCAGGGACAAGCCGTGGCCGGGCCGGACGCCCTCAAGCTGGCAAAGGTCGCCCAGGGTTACCCCCAGGTCAAGGCAGTTCGAAACAAATTCGCGGATGCGCAGCCCGGGCTTGATCCGGTCCGGCCAGCGCATGATCAGCGGCACCCGCGTCACATCATCATACAGGACGTAGTGCTTGTCCAACATGCCATGGCCGCCGCACAAGTCGCCATGATCCGAGGTATAGATCACGAGGGTGTTCCGTTCAGCTGCCAATTCCCGCAAGCTGGCCAGCATCAGCCCAACCGCATCATCGAGCTGGGCTC
>DOFA01000262.1:233-7170 GCA_003532195.1 Clostridiales bacterium | reverse complement strand
TCGACACCGTGCTTTATTTCGAAGGTGATAAACAACAGGAATTCCGCATTCTCCGCGCGGTAAAAAACCGTTTCGGGGCGACCGACGAGGTGGGCATTTTTGAAATGACCGGCCAGGGTCTGGCGGAAATCGAGAACGCTTCCCAGGCCATGCTCAGCGGCCGTCCGCTCCAGGTGCCCGGCTCCGTGGTCACGGCCTGCATGGAAGGAACCCGCCCGCTTCTGATCGAGATTCAGGCGCTGCTCAGCGAAGCTGCTTTCGGCACACCCCAGCGCATGGCCCAAGGCCTCGACCGCGGCCGGATATCGATGCTGCTGGCGGTCCTGGATAAAAATTTCCGTTTTGGGCTGGGCAACATGGATGCCTATGTCAATGTGGTCGGCGGCATCCGGCTGACGGAAACCGCGACTGATCTGGCCATCGTCGGCGCTGTCGTCTCCAGCCTGAAGAACCGTCCGGTCCTGCCGTCCTGCCTGTTGAGCGGCGAAGTCGGCCTGACCGGGGAAATCCGCGGTATTGCGCAGGCGGATAAGCGCATTCTTGAAGCCAGCCGTCTGGGGTTCAACCGGTTCATCATCCCCGGCAGCTGCCGTTCCGGCCTGGCCAAGCTCCGCTTGCCTGATAATTGCGATTTGTTTTATGTCGACCGGGTCAGCGAAGCCCTGGACATTCTGCTGGTCTGAACCCGTTTCCCGTTAACAAAGGGCCAAGGCCGCCCAGAATGGTTGGCCGGCGCCAAGGAGGTTATATGACAACCGGATCCAATGCCCTCTCATCTGCTGTCTATGCGATCATCCCTGCAGCCGGAACCGGTTCCCGCATGAAGATGGGGGTCAGCAAACAATTTCTGACGTTGGGGCGTTATCCTGTGATCATCCGGACTTTAATGGCTATGGACGCACACCCGCAGATCAGCGGTTATGTCGTTGTCGCGGCTGCAGGTGATCTGGCAGCCATGAAACAGCTGATCGCCGGACAGCGCCTGTCGCGCTGCCTGGCAGTCGTCGCCGGCGGCGAAACCCGCCAGGATTCCGTGGCTGCCGGACTGCTCGCCCTCGCCGGCCATCAAGGTTTCCATACGGACAGCCTGATTCTGGTTCATGACGGAGCCCGCTGCTTCATCACCCCGGATGTGATCGACCGTGTCATCGGCGGAGTGATCCTGCATCAAGCCTGCGGCGCGGCTGTACCAGTCAAAGACACCATCAAGCAGGCCGATGCCGGCGGACGGATCAGGCAAACCCTCGAGCGCAGCCAGCTCTGGGCTATGCAGACCCCGCAAGGCGCCCGATACAGCTTGCTGCGCCGCGCATATGACCTGGCGTACCAAAACAGCTGGCAGGCTACGGACGACCTGGCGCTGCTGGAGCTCGCCGGGCATCCGGCTTATCTGGTTCCTGGCGATTACAGAAATATTAAAATAACGACACCTGAAGATCGTTTACTCGGTGAGCAGCTGGCCCGTCTGGCTGACGACAGCTTGAACTCAAGCCTTGACCCGAACCTGATAAAGGTTTAATGCCGGGCCGGGCGCCGCGCCGTAACCAGGCAGAAAACCTGCAGGCCTTCGCCGCGGCCGAACGCAGTCAGCCCCTCGCCGCTGGTTGCAGTCATACCTATATCGGCGGCCGTCAAACCGGTCAATTCCGCGAGGCGCAGCCTGATGCGGTCAATCCAGAGCGCCAGGCGCGGCCTTTGCCCTTCGACAGACAGCGAAATATGGCACAGTTGCCAGTCGCCCAGGTCAGCCATGGCTTCCCGCAGATAAACGGCGCTGTCGCTTATTCCCTGTTCCAGGCATAGCCGGTCAGCCCGGGCGCCAAGAACGTTTTGTCCCGTCAGTCCGGAAATAGCGTTGACGAGGGCATGCAGCACCACATCGGCGTCGCTGTTGCCGGACAAGGCAGGCTCGCCGGGCAGGATCACGCCGCCGAGAATCAGCGGCCGCCGAGGCTGGGCAGCCAATTCATCCGGATTCACAAACCGGTGGCTGTCCTGGCCGATCGCACCGGCATATTCCCAAATCCCGGCCGCAGGGTATTCCAAAGGACAACCCTCAAGCGCAGCCATTTTATTGGCCCGCCATTGGCCGGCCGTCGGCGTCGCTGTTGTCGATGCAGCCGCTTTTGCCGTTGCCGTTGCCGCCGCTGTCGCCGCTGCCATTCTGCCTGCCGCTCTGCCTGATCTCGACCCGGCGGATCTTGCCGCTGATCGTCTTGGGCAGTTCCGGCACGAAGACCAGAATGCGCGGATATTTATAGGGAGCCGTATGCGTTTTGACATAATTCTGGAGTTCGGCTTTCAGTTCCTCGGTCGGCTCATAGCCGCGGGCGAGAACGACGGTGGCTTTGACCAGCTGGCCGCGGACCGGATCAGGCTCGCCGGTAATGGCGCATTCGAGAACCGCGGGGTGTTCCATCAGGACGCTTTCCACTTCGAAGGGCCCGATGCGGTAACCTGAGCTCTTGATGATATCATCAAAACGGCCGACAAACCAAAAATAGCCCTCTTCATCCTGCCAGGCCAGATCGCCGGTATGATAATAGCCGTCATGCCAGACCTGGCCGGTCAGCGCCGGGTCCTTGTGGTAGCCGGTAAACATGCCGGGAATCTTCTGTTCGCCGACCCGGATGCAGATTTCACCGGACTGACCCGGCGGGACCGGCTTGCCATTTTCGTCCAGGAGCACGACTTTATACGCCGGCGACGGCCGGCCCATGGAACCGGGTTTAGTGGCCATCCAGTAGTTGGTCACCACAGCCAGGGTCATTTCCGTCTGGCCGTATCCTTCCTTAAGCTGCAGTCCGGTCGCGCGCAGGAAACGCTCATAGACCTCAGGATTAAGCGCTTCGCCGGCTATGGTACAATGCTGCAAGCCGGACAGGTCATACCGGGTCAGATCCTCCTTGATCAGGAAACGGTAAATCGTCGGCGGCGCACAGAAAGTCGTTATATGATCATCCTGAATTTTCCGCAACAGAACAGACGCGGAAAAGCGATCGTAGTCGAAGACATAAATGCCGGCTTCCATCATCCATTGGCCGTAAAGCTTGCCCCAGACGGACTTGGCCCAGCCGGTTTCGGCTACGGTCAGGTGCAGGCCGTCCGGATCAACTTTATGCCAGTATTTGGCGGTCGGCAGATGGCCGATCGGATAGGTGAAGTCGTGGCAGACCATTTTCGGCATACCGGTTGTGCCGGAGGTAAAGTACAGCAGCATCATATCGCTGTTGGCCGGCGCGTCGGCGCCGTCCGGACGGACAAACGGTCCTGACTGAGCCATGCCATCCTCCATGAGCAGCCAGCCCGGCTTGGCCTGGCGCACCATGATTTTACGGACTGGCTGGCCGTACTCCCCGATCGCCTGCTCAACATAATTCGAGACATCGCCGTCCGGGGTGCAGACAACGGTACTGATATCGGCGGCGCGCAGGCGGTACAAGAGATCCTTGGTCAGCAGCTGATTGGTGGCCGGAATGGCGACCGCACCGATCTTGTGCAGGGCGAGAATCGTAAACCAGAACTGATAATGGCGCTTGAGAATCAGCATGACCCGGTCGCCCTTGCGGATGCCCAGGCTCTGAAACCAGGCGGCGCACTGATCGCTCTTTTGGCTGAAGTCAGCGAAGGTAAACTCGGTTTTTTCTCCGGCCTCGTTGCACCAGAACATCGCCCGGCGTCCAGGTTCTTCCCGCCCAAGCAAATCGACCACATCATAGGCAAAGTTGAAAGAATCCGGCACCTGAAATTCAAAATTGGTAATATTCCCTTGCTTGTCAAACTCTTCCCGCAAGTATTGCCGATGCAAATTCAACATTTATTTCGCCTCCGTGCCGCAACCTGAAGTATTTATGACAATAGCCAGAAACTGGCAGGGCTTGCCGCTGATCGCCACCATCCCGTGCGGGCGGGAGGAATCATAATAAACGGTATCGCCCTCATGAAGGATTTCTTCGTTCCCGCCGATCTGCACCCGTAAGGTGCCGGACAAAATAAAATCCATCTCCTGGCCGGCATGGGTATTCAGGCTGATGTCCGCCGCTTCCGCGCCTGCCTGGTATGGCGCCGTGACCAGGAAAGGTTCGGCGGCACGGTCGCGGAAAGACGCGGCAAGGTTCAAGTATTTGAACCCGGCCCGCCTTTCGATCGGCAGGCCATCGCCCTGGCGAACCAGGGTATAGCCGGTCAGATGCGGGGATTCGCCGGTGATCAGTTCGGTCAAGTCGAGGCCAAAGCGGTGCGCGGCCTTGTACAAAAAAGTGAAACTAAAATCTTTCTGGCCGGCTTCAACCCCCAGATATTCAGTTTCTGCCACACCGGTCACAACCGCCATCTCAGCCGGGGAAATATCGAGGATTTCCCGCATCCCGCGCAGCCTCTCGCCAATATCCTTAATGACATTCTCCATATGAGCCTCCAGCTTTTGATGCGGCCTGTTCCCGGTCGCTGGTGATACGGACAGTCTGACAGAGTCCGCATATTAAATTTATCGCATTCATGGCCGTCTGACAAGCGATCTGGCCGGATTGGCAGAATATGTTCATTTTTCCTTGCCGAAAATGAAGGGCGCCGGTAGCAATCTGGCGGCCGGGATCCGGATTTAGCCCGTTTAGTCCGGCAAATAGGGACTGAGAAGCTTGTCAAGCTCGTCAGCGCCTTCGTCGCCGTAGCCGACAAGCGATCGCCTCAGGCTGGCCTCGACGACGACCGTAAACTGCGGCAGGGTTTCTGCGGTGAAAGACGCCGAAAGCTCTGTCTCCGCCTTGGCGTTGATCCAGACAATCTGCAGCTGGTCTTTCAGGTCGTCCGCCATCTGCTCCAGCCGGGGGATAATCCGGGTGTTGACCGGCGCGGACGGCGCATAAAAGACAACCAGAACAGGTACCTCGCTTTGCGCCAGCAAGGCGTCGAAATCATTGACATGACGGTAAACAACGCCGGCCAGCCCGTCTTCCTGGGCTTCAAACCGGATCAGGGCCACCGGTGACTGGTCGTTTATTTCCCCGATAACGGTTTTAGGGCCGCAGCCGGACAGCAGCACCGCCGCGAGAACCGCCGTCAGGATCAAGGTCAGGGCATGAGTCCGCAGCCAGGGCCGAAAACATAGGATCATGATCATTTTGCCTTTCACTATTTGCTGTCTGCCTTAAGCATCATTTTATCACAACGGCCGGATCAAGAAATCAGCCGGCCTGCAAAATCCAGTATCCGGCCTGGCGCTCGATCACAGCAGCTGATCCGCATAGCGCCTGCAGCTGACGCAGTGCCGACTGCGCGCCCTGCTTCTTCTGGATGACCACATAGAGCCGGCCGCCAGGGCGAAGCCGTTCCGCCGCTTCGGCAAACAGGCGGTAGACAACTGCTTTGCCGGCCCGGATCGGCGGATTGAGCAGAATGAAATTAAAATCACCCGCGACCGACTGCAAACCGTCCGATTGGCAGATTTCCAGATACAGTGTCTGGTTAAGCCTGACATTCTGGCGCGCCAAGTCGAGCGCGCGCGTATTGACGTCCGCCAGAACAACCTCCAGAGCCGGAAACAGCCGTTTCAGCACAATGCCGATCGGGCCGTAGCCGCAGCCCAGGTCGAGCAGGCGGCCGGCCAGCTTTCCCTGATCCCGGATCACAGTTTCGATCAGCAGCTCACTGCCGAAATCCAGCCGGCGGCGCGAGAAGACCCCGCTGTCAGTCAGAAAGCGAAAGTCCTGACCGCGGAAGCGTATTTGCCATTCGGCCGGCCGATGTTCAGTTGAGGGGTTTTCGTCAAAATAGTGCGGCATGTCAGTTACCTGTAAAGTAGTTCAGCTTGGTCCGGCGCAGGCCAAGCAACAGCGGCCAGCCAATCCCGTAAACGACCAGGGTCTGCGACAGGGCGATCGAAAGCATAAAACCGGCAATTACCGGGATGCCGGGCTGGGTATCAGGCAGTAAAAACGGCAGGTAGAAGCCAACCATCAGCGCGTTGACCAGCACCGGCGGCAAAAGTGCCAGCAGCGTCGCCCACTTGCGCAATACGGGCTTTCCCTGCGACGCCCTGAAGATATGCCAGGTCAGCCAGGCTGCGATCAGGGTCGCCAGGCTGCCGAAGATGATGTCAATCAACCCCAGGCTCTGCGGATTGAACCAGTTGGCCAGCAGGCAGCCCAGGAACAAGCCGGGAATCGCCGCAGGTGTCAGAGTCGCCAGGACAGCCAGCGCTTCGGCCAGACGGAACTGGATCGGGCCGCCGAATGCGATCTGGGCGAACGGCAAGGTCAAAACGATGTAGGCAGCCGCAATGACGGCTGCTTGGGTGATCAGGACAGTTTTCTTCGGCATATCAGGCTTTCCTCTCCGTCGCTGGACGCACCACAATAGAGAAAAAGCCGGCATGTGTACATGCCGGCTTCTCCTGGCTCCTCAAGTAGGACTCGAACCTACGACCCTGCGGTTAACAGCCGCATGCTCTACCAACTGAGCTATTGAGGAATATAAATCCGGCAGAGACCTATTTTTCCGGGCCGTTACCAGCCAAGTATCTTCGGCACCAGAGAGCTTAACTGCTGTGTTCGGGATGGGAACAGGTGTGGCCTCTCTGTCATATCCACCGGAAAAGCTGAGGGAAGGGTATGTACCCTCAGGACTGCATAAGGGGAAGGAAGAAGAAACAAGGGGCAATCGAAGCGGTTGATTGAGATCAGGACTTTTTGACATTGTATCTGGATATCTTCCGAAAAGGGAAAAACCGGATAACTTGTGGTCAAGTCCTCGGGCTATTAGTACCGGTCCGCTGCATACATTGCTGCACTTACACGCCCGGCCTATCAACCTGGTAGTCTTCCAGGGCCCTTACCATTGCTGTGGGAAATCTCATCTTGAGGTGGGTTTCACACTTAGATGCCTTCAGCGTTTATCCCATCCAAACTTAGCTATCCAGCCGTGCCACTGGCGTGACAAC
>DOFA01000262.1:0-174 GCA_003532195.1 Clostridiales bacterium | reverse complement strand
AACCCTTGGGACCTGCTACAGCCCCAGGATGTGATGAGCCGACATCGAGGTGCCAAACCTCCCCGTCGATGTGAACTCTTGGGGGAGATCAGCCTGTTATCCCCAGGGTAACTTTTATCCGTTGAGCGACGGCAATTCCACTTTCTACCGCCGGATCACTAAGCCCGACTTTCG
>DOFA01000033.1 GCA_003532195.1 Clostridiales bacterium | reverse complement strand
GATGCGGTTCGGACTTCCTGGCAGAATCCGCGCGAGCTGGCTTTTTTGGCCAGGTTTGCCTGGGTACAGTGCCGGGCTGCCCGCCTACGCGCCGACAGCGAACAAAAAGGCCGGCACATACCGCCGTTCCTGATTGCCAGCATTGCCAGCCAGTGCAACCTTTTCTGCCGCGGCTGCTATGCCCGGGCCAACCAGTCCTGCGGCCGCGAACCGGCAGAAACCGGCTTGCCGGTTGAACGCTGGCGGGAGATCTTCGCCGAGGCAAAGGAATTAGGCGTCGCCTTCATCTTGCTGGCCGGCGGCGAACCGCTGCTCTGCCGTCCGATCCTCGACCAGGCCGCGGGCATTCCCGGCATTTTATTTCCGGTCTTTACCAACGGCACGCTGATCGACGCGGAATATGCCCGGTTTTTCAGCCGCCACCGCAACCTGCTGCCGGTAATCAGCCTCGAAGGCCCGGAAGAAGCGACCGATTTCCGACGCGGCGCCGGCGCTTACCGGACCGTTCTGGCAGCCATAGACCGGCTACGGCAGAAAAATGTACTCCTGGGCACTTCGATCACAGTGACGACGGAAAACCTGCCGGCTGTCCTGAATGAGAATTTCGCCAGGACTCTCTTTCAGCAGGGCTGTAGAATCTTGTTTTTCATTGAGTATGTGCCGGTTACGCCGGAAACTCGCGATCTGGCCCCCGGCGACCGGGAGCGGCAGGAAATGGAGCAGCGCCTGAACATGCTGCGCCGGTCATTCCCGGAAATGATCCTGATTTCCTTCCCCGGAGATGAAAAACAGACCGGCGGTTGTCTGGCGGCCGGCCGCGGCTTCTTCCATATCAATGCTGCCGGCGGCGCGGAACCTTGCCCCTTTTCGCCTTTTTCCGACCTTAGCCTGAGGGACCACAGTTTGCTGGAGGCTTTAGATTCGCCCCTGTTCCGGCGCCTGGACCAGGAGGGCCTGCTGCTAGGCGAACATACCGGCGGCTGCCAACTGTTCGAACAGGAAGCTGAGGTGCGCCGATTGCTGGAGCCGTAACCGGCTTGCCGGATTTTCGCCGGCCGGACCGGATCTATTCCTGGGCCGGGTCTTTTTGCAGATTGCCCAGAGTGCCGGCCAGGATGCAGGGATCAAAAACGTAAGCCAACTCCGGCTCATGGGCATAAGCCCAGTTTACCAGTTCAGTCAGCAGGGAGGCTGCGCCGGCTGATTTGCCGCTGGCCAGCGCCAGGCAATACGCCGCCAGCTTGACAGCATATTCTCCGAACAGCGCCAGGAGTTCCCAGGATTTCCGCCGGCAGAGATCCGATGTCTGGAGGTTGGCCCGGATCAGCGGCTTGCAGGTGCTGAACAACTCGGCGATCTTAGCCAGGCGCGCCGCCTGCTGCGGATTGACCAGCGGTTCTTCCCGGCGCAGCCAGGCCGGATGGAACAACTCGGACATCCGGCGCAGGCAATTTCGAACGGCCCATCCGTCCGGGCCAAAGGCTGCAAAATAGACATCCTTGGCGATGTCATCCAGTTTCGCCTGCCGGTCCCAGAGGGTCCGCGCCAGAACCGCCATGATCAGCGGGCTGGGGAAGAAAACCCGCTGCACCTGGCAGCTGACCAGGCCTTTGAGGCCCAGCGCCGGCAGATTATGCAAGTCGGCGTGCAGCACGGCCGCCAGTTCTTCGTGAGCGGGATCGCGGTAATGATCCCACATCAGGTGGTAGTCGAAATCGAAACTGTCACCGCGCTGTCCGCCGGACAGCTCCTGCCAGGGCTGGAGAAAAGCCAGGTTTTCGCCGGCGGATTTGGGGAAGGTGAGCCGGTTGCGTTCATAGGGCGGCACATGCGTCCGGTTTTCGTCCGGCGTAAACGGCTGGGAGTAAGTCCGGGTGATCGGCGCGAACATCAGGACAAAGCGTTCCGGGTGCTGCAGCTTCTCTTTCTCCGGCGCCCAAAGCAGGTCGACATAGATCAGGAAGACGATCTTGTGCGGCAGGCGGCGGGCGGTCAGCTGCTCATCCAGCTGATTGAGCATGGCGACGTAGAAATCCGCCGGCCGGGTGTCGCGGCAAAGCGGGCATTCGCAATGGTTATTGGACCCGTCGGCCAGCCAGAAGTGAATCAGGTCCACCTCCGGATGATCGCCGGCATATTCGACAATCGAATTGACGATCAGGTCGCGGACTTCCGGATTGCCGTAACAGAGGTTGGTGTTCAGGGGAACGCCGTCAAATAATTCGCGCCGGCCGTTTAACTCGGCAAAATAGCGGGATGCTCCGGCAGGTACTTCCGGCACCTTCTCCCAGCCTAGGCCGGGAATGCCAAACGGCTCACAGGTCCAGCCATGTCCGACGGCATGGTAGACCAGACCGCGCAGCTGTATGGCGGCCAAACCTTCAGCGATGATCGCCCGGATTTCATCAAGACTTTTAGCTTCCGAAGGGACAGAGGGATTGCCCGCATGGCTGTACCAGCGGTCAAAGAAAGTAAATCCCTCGCGGAATTGGATAAAGTAGGCGTTCATGCCGTTCTTGGGCAGCCAGTCGATGATGCCCAGGAATATCTCCCGGGAAACGGCGCCTTCGATGCAGATGCCGCGATGCCGGCTGGAAGGCGATTCCTCGACATGGACGGTCAGTTCAGACCAGGTGATCGCAGGGATCAGCTCGCCGTCCGGGCCTGGCCGCAGAAAACGGCAGCCGGCTTCCTGCAGCAACCGGTAAACGGCGAGCAGGCAGCTGCGCGGATTGGCTCCGGCGACAATTCCGGCGCCGCGGCGGACATCGATATGGATGACGTCGTCCAGAGCGCTTTCCGGCGTCAGTTTTTCCGGCAGAAGATCGGCGAAGAGCCCGATCCGCAGAACATTCTTGCCGGGCTGGTCCGCCGGTTCGCCGGTCATGAGGCTGCGGTAACGCGCCAGTTCCCTGGCGGCAAATTCGATTGTCGGATGCTGCGATGCCACATCAATTCTTATGCCCATAAATACCTCCCGCGGATCCGCTTTATATAATTCTGATTATAACCGTGTATAATGGCTCAACAGGAAGATAGAATACTAGATAATTGTCTACAGGTACGACGCGCATGCCCTTGCTTTTCCACGGATCTTTCTCGTTGAGCCGATGACGAAGCGGCATCTTATTTAACTTTAACAACTTTACCTGAAGCCAAGTCAGTCAGTCCCTTTTCGATTTCCGCGTTAAACTGCGCCTCACTCAATGAACTGACAGCAAGCGGATGGCTTTTCGGCAACTTCATTTCGAAAGGGATTCCACGCTGCATGACAACCTGGCGCAAGAAAAGTCCGATCGCATTGGACATCGGGATTCCGAGTTGATCGAGTACCTGTTCGGCCTGTTCTTTGATTTCCGGCTCGACACGAGCAAATATGTTCGATGATCTAGCCATATTGAACACCCCCTATGTTGCCTATTTTACTCTATTGTATTGCGGTTAGCAATCATATTTACCGGTATAGCCCGATGATTTGCGACGGTTTTCGTCGGTTTTTCGCATAGTCAAGCCGGAGCTCTTCTGCTATGATGGTAAGAAAATAAAGCGGGGTATGTCTATGAGTGACCATAAAGACAACCGTCAGGACATCGCGGCCCGGATCCGCGAACTGCGCGACAGTGCCGGCGAGACCGTCGAGGCGGCCGCCGCCGGGCTGGGTATCAAGCCGGAATTGCTGGCTGCCTATGAGTCGGGCGAAACAGATGTGCCGATCAGCGCCCTTTATGAAATAGCCGGCCGGTTCGGCGTCGACCTGACCGACCTGATGACCGGGAAATCGCCAAACCTGCAGCACTACTGTGTCGTGCGGGACGGCAAAGGGCCGGAGGTGGAACGCTATCCGGGCTATCGTTTCCAAAGCCTGGCTTTTGGCTTTGCCAACCGCAGGTTTGAACCTTTGCTGGTGACGCTGGATCCGGAGAAAAATCCGGAGATTAAGCTGGTGACTCATCCCGGACAGGAATTCAATCTGGTTCTTTCCGGCCGGATTCGGGTGATCCTGGGCAGCAGTTCGGTTGAACTGGCCCATGGCGACAGCATTTACTTCGATCCAACCCTGCCGCACGGCCAACTGGCTCTCGATGATGTGCCCGCCAGCTTTCTGACCATTATCCTGCACGACAAGGAGCCGCTATGCTGAACCGTTTTCTGCCCCGCGATGCTTTTGCTTCCTACAATGATTTTCTGGTGAATTTCCAGATCCGGATTCCGGACCGTTTCAACTTCGCGGTTGACGTCATCGACGCCTGGGCCCGGGAACAGCCGGACAAACCGGCTCTGGTCTGGTGCAATGATGCCGGCGACGAACGGCGGTTCAGCTTTGGCGACATCTCGCGTCTGAGCGCCCGCGCGGCGGCGCTGCTGGCCAAACAAGGCATCGGCCGCGGCGACGTTGTGCTGCTGCTTTTAAAACGGCGCTGGCAATTCTGGGTTCTCGCTCCGGCGCTGATGCGTCTGGGCGCCGCCTTTATACCGGCGACCATCCAGCTGACCCGCAAGGATCTGGTCTACCGCTGCGAAGCCGCGACAGTCAGTGCCGTCGTCACGATCACGGAACAGGGCATCGCCGGCGAACTGGAAGCCGCACTGCCGGAATGCGCTTCGGTCCGGAAGGTTTTCTATGTTGCGACCGAACCGCGGGCCGCCGCGCTCGAACTACCTTTCACCCCGCCGGCAGGCTGGCTGGATTTGAACCGCCTGCTGGCGGACACGCCGGAAGCAGATGCCGAACCCTATCTGCGGGAGCAGATCAAGGGCGGCTCGGGCGGGGACACGATGCTGCTTTACTTCACTTCCGGCACCACCGGTATGCCGAAAATGGTGCTGCACGACTTCAATCACCCGCTCGGTCACATCATCACTGCCCACTACTGGCAGCAGCTGACCGACGAAGGCCTGCACATCAGCGTGGCGGACACCGGCTGGGCCAAGTGCGGCTGGGGCAAAATTTACGGCCAGTGGATCTGCGGCGTCGCCAATTTCGTCTATGACATGGACCGCTTCGACCCCATGAAATTGCTGGAGAAAATCTCGGCCTACCGCGTCACCTCTTTCTGCGCGCCGCCCACCATTTACCGTTTTTTAATCCACGAAGACATCAGGCAATTTGACCTGTCCTCGCTCCGCATCGCCCTGACCGCCGGCGAACCGCTGAATCCGGAGGTTTTTAACCGCTTTCGCGATGCTACGGGCCTGGAGATCCGCGAAGGTTTCGGCCAGACCGAAGGGGCTGTGCTCTGCGCCAATTATCCCTGGTTTCCGGCGCGTCCCGGCTCGATCGGCAAGCCGTCGCCCCTGTACAACATCGACATTATCGACGAAGACGGCGAGTCCTGCCCGCCCGGAACCGAAGGCCGCATCGTCATCCGCGGCCTGGACCGTGGTCTGCCGCCCGGCTTGTTCCACGGCTATTACCGTGATGAGGAAGCGACCCGAAAGGTCTGGCATGACGGCCTGTACGAGACCGGCGACGTTGCCTGGCGCGATGAGGACGGCTATTACTGGTTTGTCGGCCGGTCCGACGACGTGATCAAATGCTCCGGCTACCGCATCGGCCCCTTTGAAGTCGAGAGCGCGCTGCAGTCCCACCGCGCCGTGCTGGAATGCGCAGTCACCGCGGCGCCGGACCCGATGCGCGGCCAGGTCGTCAAAGCGACGGTCGTCCTGGCGCGCGGCTGGCAGCCCTCGCCGGAACTGGTCCGCGAACTGCAGGAACACGTCAAGCACACCACGGCACCCTATAAATACCCGCGGATCATCGAGTTTGCCGACGCCCTGCCCAAGACGATCAGCGGCAAGATCCGCCGGGTCGAGATCCGGGCCAGGGATGAGCAAGATCAGCGATAATATGAGGTCTTAATATGCTCTGATTGATTATCACAACAAAAATGGATATAATATCCATTGGATATAATATCCATTTTATGCTAAAAGAGGGGGGGCAATGTGATGATTAATCTGCTGGTTGCAAAAAATATCCTGTCATTTCGCGATTTGTTACATGTTGAATTAGGATCGGCAACTGCTATTTTGGGCAAGAACGGAGCGGGAAAAACCAATATACTTAAATTGATCAGAGTTCTGAAAAGACTGGCAACCAACGATTTTTCAAACGTTCAGGCACTGGCAAAAACTTATGAATACCGCTTTAAAGATGAATCATTGCCGATTTTACTAGGTGCGTCATTTAATCTCGGTGAAGCTAATTACGAAATCCTTTTCAAGTTTAGCCAACTTGAAGGATTTATTAGTCAGCAACTTAATTATGTCAGTAAATCCAAAACTGATATCAAGAAGACTTGCCTGTTCGACAGTTCAAGTAATGATTTTCATTCTTTAACCAGCATAGAATACGAACGTCTCAAGACCTATATTTGGTCGAAAGAATCCATTTTGCATATTCTGGCGACTCAATTTGAACTCGCTGATCGAGATTTTCAAAATCATATTCGAGCAGTATCAGAGTTTTTTATTGAAAGCATTAATACAGCGGTTCCGGATCTGCAGAATGCCGCCGGGCGAGTATATAACAATGAAGCTTTGAAGGATCGCATACTTAAAGTATTTACAGCGATGGATTTTTGCATCACCGACATTCAAATTGAAAAACGAACATCTGCACTACTTCTTCGGGACAGCAGTGAAACGATAGATTCTGATCAAGTTCCGACGAAAAGTACCGCAAATTATCGTTTTCAATTTGAGCATAAAAATAAATACTGGTTGCCTTCAAATTTTGAATCGGCAGGAATACTCAAACTATTCCGCATACTATCCGTTCTTCTCGACGAGAAGAATGAAGGAGAAATCTGGCTATTTGACGAGCTTGAGAATTCATTACATGAGGAAATATACCAAATATTGCCTTTGCTGGTCAAAGACCGGGCGCAGGGTCAAATCATATTTACCAGCCATAATACCTCTTTGCTTGACAAAAAGATTCTAACAAAAAAGCAAGTTGTTATCGTCCGCAGTGAATGCGGAGAATTCAGCGACGTGATCAGTCTCAACGATTTTACTGACTTAAGAAATGATTCACGCAGCAATTGGCAAAGATGGTATCGACAAAATCGATTTGGAGGATATCCCGAAATTAACCTTAATCAAATAATCGATAAGGATCTGAATGAGGATCAGAATCATGAATGACCTGTTTGAGACTAGCAAAAAGCAGCTAAAAATGAACCGAAGAATTCGCTTTCGATGACGATGGTTGACTTACTGATTCAAGAGATTTTCATCCTGTCCACCTTATAATCAATCAACTTACGATATCCGGATTCCGTAGATTTTGCAGGCGTAGGTGGCGACGACGATCATGTTGCCGTAGGCGGAGGGCGAGGCTTCGCAGTTGGCGCCGATTGAGAGCGTGCTCAGGTCCTCGCCGGAGCGCGGATCAAACAGGTGCATGACGCCTGCGGAATCGCAGAAAATGCCATAGGACTTGCCGTCTTCGCCCCGGATGGCAATCGGCGAGCTCCAGCTGTAGGCGGGAAGTGAACGCGACCAAACGACCTGCCCCGATTCCTTGTCCAGGGCCAGCAGCGTGCCGGCGGCATGGCTGGTGGTTTTGCAGACGTTGAAAATGACCAGGTCGGCGAAATCGTTCGCGCCCAACAGCGGCGTTGCCAGCATACCGCCGTTCAGATAGGACTCGTAGACCACCGGAACGTCGTATTGCCAGACCAGTTCGCCGGTCAGGGCATTCAGCTTGCGCAGCTGACAGACGTCGTTGGCGGTTCCGGCCAGGGCGCCGCGTTTGTCCAGCGTATTGCCGTGATAGAGGAAAACGCCGTCTTCAGTCTCTTCCAGAACCATTGTGGCATCGGAGTCGTCCTGGGCGTTGAAAGCCCAGACCGGCTCCAGGGTATTGATGTCCAGGCAAACAATGTTGCCGTCGTTATCGGAAAAATAGATCAGGTTCCGATAGGCGACGGTGGAACTCTCAATGCCGTACTTTGAGCTGACCGCGGTTTTGTAGCGCAGTTTGGTGATTTCCGGGCTGATCGAGACCGTACCGGCCGCCGCGTCGAATGCGGTGTTCAGCTTGACTTTGTAGAACAAACCGTTTTCACCGGGCTCGAGCAGCGTGTCCGTCTGCCAGTTGATCAGGGCCGAAGAATCAAAGGCGCCCCAGCTGCGGTACGCCACCGCGTCTTTGCCGGCGATACCGTAGATTTCCTTATTCTGGATCAGGTCAAAGATGCGGTAGCGGAAAGGACCGATCCGGCCGTTGGTGTCATTCAAGCCCTGGCCGGCATAGAGCAGGGGGTAACCGCGCGGATCGACCGATGCCGTACCTTTGAAACCGAAACCGACGGTAATCGGGTCGCGGGTCGCCGCGCCGGTCGCCAGATCCAGACAGTAGATGTGGCCGTCGAACACCGGATACAGGACTTCAACCAGGTCTTTGGCTTTCATCTCTTCGCTGATACCCATGACC
>DOFA01000275.1 GCA_003532195.1 Clostridiales bacterium | reverse complement strand
CCGAGCGCGGCCGATGTCTCCGGCTCGAAGGAAAGGGCGGCGTCATTGAGCTGCAGCTTTTCCAGGGCGTCGCGCAGGTCAGGGTACTTGTTGCCGTCGGTCGGGTAAAAGCCGCAGTACACCATCTGGTGCACTTTCTTGTAACCTGGCAGGGCGGTCTGGGCCGGCCGGTCGACCAGGGTGATCGTGTCGCCGACCGCCGAGTCGCGGACGTTCTTGATGCTGGCGACGATATATCCGACGTCGCCGGCCAGCAGCTCGCTGCAGGGCAGGAAATCGCCGGGCAGGAAATAGCCCAGCTCGGATACCGTGAAATATTTGCCGGTGTTCATGACCAGGATGCGGTCGCCGTTGCGGACCGAGCCTTCCCGGACGTTGACATGCACGACGACGCCCTTGTAGCTGTCGTATTTGCTGTCAAAAATCAGGGCGCGCAGCGGCGCTGTTTCGTCGCCCTGCGGGCAGGGCAGATAATGAATGATCTTTTCCATGACGTCGCCGATATTGATGTTGTTCTTGGCTGATATCAGCGGGGCGTAGCTGGCGTCGAGGCCGATCACGTCCTCGATCTCTTTCATGACCACATCCGGCTGGGCCGAGGGCAGGTCGATCTTATTGATGACAGGCAGGACTTCCAGATTGGCGTCGATCGCCAGATAGACATTGGCCAGGGTCTGGGCTTCGATGCCCTGGGCGGCGTCGACAACCAGGACGGCGCCGTCGCAGGCGGCCAGCGTCCGCGAGACTTCATAATTGAAGTCGACATGGCCGGGGGTGTCGATCAGGTTCAGGGTATAGGTCTGGCCGTCGGCCGCGATGTAAGCCATCCGGACCGCCTGGGCCTTGATCGTGATGCCGCGCTCCCGCTCGATGTCCATGTTGTCCAGGACCTGGTCCTGCATCTCGCGGGCGGTCAGGACGCCGGTCAGTTCGATCATCCGGTCGGCCAGGGTCGACTTGCCGTGGTCAATATGCGCCACAATACAAAAATTGCGGATATGCCGTTGTCTTTCCGAGGGCATTGGGTATTCAGTCCTCCTCTATTCGGTCAGGTGTTCGGAGTTTCCCGGACCATGTTCGGATCATTCCGGACCATGGGCGGTCAGGGGGCCCCGAATTGGGCAAAAGGATAAAAACGCAGCAGCACTGTGCCGATGATGCTTTTGATCGGGACCGGGCCGAAGCTGCGGCTGTCCAGGCTGACGTCGCGATTGTCACCCAGGACATAGTATTCGTCCGCTCCCAGTGTGACTTTTGCGTAAGCCAGGTTGCGGATCCGCGTTGTTGTGCCCTCCGTAAGATAATCGGATTCGTCCAGTTTCTCGTCATTGCGCCAGACTCCGTCGGCCCGGATTTCAATGGTGTCGCCGGGCAGCCCGACCACCCGTTTGACAATGTTGGGGCCTTCATCATGCTCAGGCAAATTTCTCGTGCTGATGGTGATGATGTCGCCATAATCGATGCCATGGAACAGCTTGGAGAGCTTTTCCACCAGCAGCTGGTCGTTGTCATGCAGGTTGGGCACCATCGAATTGCCGATCACGGAATTGCGCTGGATAACAAAAACCACCAGCAGCAGCCCGATCAGAACCGCAATCAGGATGTACTTGAGCCAATCGAGAAGCTCGAGTAAAAAGTCCGGTTTTGTTTCCGTCCCGGCTGCCGCTGCCGGCAAATTGGTTTCGGCCGCGATTTTATTGCGGGATTTCATCTTCAGCCCTTCCTTCGACCGGTTTCTGAAAACTGAGATTCAATTCGTCCAGCTGGACCTGATCGACAAAGTCCGGCGCCTGGGTCATCAGGCAGGCTGAGGTCTGCACTTTGGGGAATGCGATGACATCGCGGATGCTCTCGCTGCCGGTCAGCAGCATGACCAGCCGGTCGAGGCCAAAGGCCAGGCCGCCGTGCGGCGGGACGCCATACTGGAAAGCTTCAAGCAGGAAGCCGAAGCGGCTCCAGGCCTGCTCCCGGGTAAAGCCAAGCAGGCTGAACATCTGCTGCTGCAAGGCCTGGTCGTGGATCCGGATGCTGCCGCCGCCGACTTCGTTCCCGTTCAGGACAATATCGTAAGCCTTGGCGCGGACCTGGCCGGGATCGCTGGCCAGCAGCGGCACGTCTTCGTCCATCGGTGATGTAAAAGGGTGATGCATAGCGGTAAAACGCTGGCTCTCCTCGTCATATTCGAGCAGCGGGAATTCGGTCACCCAGAGCAGCTTCCAGTCGTCCGGACGAATCATGCCGCGGCGGCGGGCAACTTCGCAGCGCAGCTGGCCCAACGCGTCGAAAACGACTTTATTCCGGTCGGCGACGATCAGCATCAGGTCGCCCGCGGCAGCGCCGGCGCGTTCGCGGATCGCCCGGATCAGTTCCGGCGTCAAATATTTGAGGATCGAGCCGCGCGGGGCATCTTCCGCGGTCAGCCAGGCCAGGCCTTTGGCCCGGTAGGTCTTGATGTAATCCGCCAGGGAATCGATTTCTTTGCGTGACATCGACGCGCCGCCAGGCACACAGATCATCCGGACACTGCCGCCCTGGGCGATCGCATCGTTGAATGCGCGGAATTCATTCCCGGCAACCAGGTCGGTGAGGTCGGCCAGCTCCATGCCGAAACGCAGGTCGGGCTTGTCCGACCCGAAGCGGCGCATGGCTTCGGCGTAAGTCAGGCGCTGCAGCGGCAGCTGGATCGCGACGCCCATCATGTCCTGGAACAGGTGCTGCAGGAAGCCTTCATTGACCGCGATCACATCATCGACGTCAACATAGGACATCTCCAGGTCGATCTGGGTAAATTCCGGCTGGCGGTCGGCCCGCAGGTCTTCGTCGCGGAAACAGCGGGCGATCTGCATATAACGGTCGTATCCGGCCAGCATCAGCAGCTGCTTGAAAAGCTGCGGCGATTGCGGCAAGGCGAAGAAGCGGCCGGGATAGACCCGGCTGGGCACCAGGTAGTCCCGGGCGCCTTCCGGCGTGCTCTTGGTCATGATCGGCGTCTCGATATCCAGGAAACCGGCCTGGTCGTAATAGTCGCGGGCGAGTTTTGTCAGCCGGTGGCGGAACATCAGGCGCTGCTGCATGTCGGGGCGGCGCAGGTCCAGATAGCGGTATTTCA
>DOFA01000200.1 GCA_003532195.1 Clostridiales bacterium | reverse complement strand
TCTCGGCGGCGGCCCCGGCGGCTATCTGGCCGCGGAAAGGGCCGGCGCTGCGGGCTTGAAGACTTTGCTGATCGAAAAGAACAAAATCGGCGGCGTCTGCCTTAACGAAGGCTGCATCCCGTCGAAGACACTGCTTAACAGCGCCAAAATTTTCGATCACGCCCAAAACGGGCAGAAATACGGCGTTACAGCCGAAAATGTCCGCCTGGACCAGGCGGCTGTAGTCGCTCGCAAGAATAAAGTGGTGCGCAATCTGGTCAACGGCATCAAGCATTCGCTGAAAACCAGTCAGGTCACCGTCAAGGAAGGCTTCGGGACGATCCTCGGCCGCTCCGAAGGCGTTATCCGGGTCCAGGCTGGCGATGAAGTTTTCGACGGCAGCCGGCTGCTGATCGCCACCGGATCCGAAGCCATCGTCCCGCCGATTCCCGGCGTTCGCGAAGGACTGGCTGACGGCACCGTCCTGACAAACCGCGAGATCCTCGACCTGCAAGAGATTCCGGCGACCCTGGCCGTCGTCGGCGGCGGGGTGATCGGCCTCGAGATGGCCGGTTATTTCCAGACTTGCGGCTGCCAGGTGACCGTCATCGAAATGCTCGACCACATAGCTGGTCCGGCGGACCGCGAGATGGCGGCCTTGCTGCAGAAAGCCTTCACCAAAAAGGGTATCCGCTTCTGCCTGAACAGCCAGGTCACCGCCATCGGGCCGGGCAAGGTCGAATACCGCGACCAGGAAGGGGCCAAATCGGTTGAGGCCGCCTATACCCTGCTCAGCGTCGGCCGGCGCCCGGTGACCAAAGGCTTCGGGCTGGAAAATATCGGCGTGCTGCTGGAGCGCGGACATATCGTCACCGATGCCCAGGGGCGGACCAACATCCCCGGCGTCTATGCGGTTGGCGATGTCAACGGGGTCTGGATGCTGGCCCATGCCGCTTACCGTGAAGCCGAAGTGGCGGTCAACACCATCCTGGGCCAAAAAGACCAGATGCGCTACCAGGCTGTGCCGTCGGTCATCTACACCAACCCGGAAATGGCCTTTGTCGGCGAAACTGAAGAATCCTGCCGTGACAAGGGCCTGGCCTATCGCAAGGTCACTTTGCCGATGAGCTTCAGCGGCCGCTATATGGCGGAAAATGATGGCGGCGAGGGGATGATCAAGCTGCTGATCGATCCGGCGCACAATCGTCTGCTCGGCTGCCACATGCTGGGCAGCTACGCATCGGAAATCATCCTGGCGGCCGGCATCCTGGTCGAGACCGAAATGCGGATTGAAGACATCAAGGAACTGGTTTTCCCGCATCCGACCGTCGGCGAAATCATCCGTGAAGCAATCTTCCACGCCTGATCATTAAAACAGGCTTAACCTGATAAAAACAGCGGCCCGGCCCGGAAAGCCGCGGCCAGCATAACCGGAGGTAAATCAACCATGACCAAGCAATTATTCGTCAATCCCGATGAAATCAGAAAGGCCGGCTGGATCAAATTCCAGGATATTCCGGTCAACCAGTATCAGAAAAGCGCCCAGGAAGAAGCCGGCCTGTTCAGCAAAGAGGAATTCCTGCGCATTTACCGCGACATGCGGATGATCCGCGAATTCGAAACCATGCTTTATTCGGTCAAGACCACCAACGCCTATAACGGCCTGACCTACAACAACCCCGGCCCGGCTCACCTCTCGATGGGCCAGGAAGCCTCCTCGGTCGGCCAGGCTTATCTGCTGAACACGAATGACTTCATTTTCGGTTCGCACCGCAGCCATGGCGAAATCCTTGCCAAAGGCCTGTCGGCAATCGCCAAACTGGGTGATACCGAGCTGCTGGCGATCATGGAGAATTTCCTGGGCGGCGCGGCCTGGAAAGTCATCGAGAAGGCCAATCAGGGCAAAGACCGCCCAGTGCGCGACCTGGCCGTCGACTTCCTGATTTACGGAGCCCTGGCAGAAATTTTCGCCAAGAGCACCGGTTTCCATAAAGGGCTGGGTGGATCGATGCACGCCTTCTTCCTGCCCTTCGGCATTTACCCGAACAACGCCATTGTCGGCGGTTCCGGCGACATTTCGGTCGGCGCGGCCCTGTACAAGAAAATCAACCGCAAACCGGGCATTGTCGTCTGCAATATCGGCGACGGTTCCATGGGCTGCGGCCCGGTCTGGGAAGGCATGATGCTTTCCGCCATGGATCAGTTCCGCACCCTCTGGGAAGGCGACATGAAGGGCGGCCTGCCCCTGATCTTCAACATCATGAACAACCAGTACGCCATGGGCGGCCAAACCCGCGGCGAAACCATGGGCTATGATTTCGTCGCCCGCATCGGCGCCGGCGTCAATCCGGAGCAGATGCACGCCGAACGGATCGACGGCTACAATCCGCTGGCCGTCATCGATGCCATGCGCCGTAAAATCGGCATCCTGAACGACAAGCGCGGGCCGGTGCTGCTCGATACCATCACCTACCGCTATTCCGGCCATTCGCCCTCCGATGCCGACTCCTACCGGACACCGGAAGAAAAAGAGATCTGGCAGCAGCAGGATTCGGTCGCCGCGTTCCGCAGTCGACTGGTGCTGGCCGGCTTGATCAGCGATGACGCGTTCGCCGCCATCGATGAACAGGTTATCGCGGCCATCACCCAAGCCGTGCGTCTGGCGATCGATCCGGAGATCTCGCCGCGCATGGACCTGAACGCCGAACCCGACGCCATCGAAAAAATCATGTTTTCCAACCGGCACCAGCCCAAGATGGAAGACCGCCCCTGCGACATGCTGCAGAAGCGGGAAGACAACCCCCGCGTCCAGCAGATCGCCCGCAAAGAACGGTTTGCCTTCGACGAGGCCGG
>DOFA01000162.1 GCA_003532195.1 Clostridiales bacterium | reverse complement strand
AGCTTTCATACCGAAGGGGCCGACCAGCAGAAGATCGAATCCGATATTGAAAACGCAGGCGATACCGACGAATTTCAGCGGGGTTTTGCTATCCCCCATCCCCCGCATGATCGCGCTCAGGGCATTATAGCCAAAGATAAAGAAAGTGCCCCAGGTTGTCGTTGTAAAGTAGCGCAGCGCCTGTTCATACACCTCCCCGTCCGGAACCTGGATCAGGGTGAGCAGCGGGCGGCGCAGCAACAGCATCGCGGCAGTTATGGCCACCGCCAGCGCAGCTAGAGTGGTCAGCAGCGTACTGATCGTCGTTTTCATTTCATCGCGGCGGCCGGCTCCGAGATACTGCCCGATCAGCACAGTCCCGCCAACGGCAAGTCCGACGACGGCATGCGTGACCAGCATCGTCATCTGTGATCCTTGTGTGACACCGTTCATGCTGGCCGAGCCGGCAAAGTTGCCGACAATGATCATGTCCGCCACGGCATATAAGGATTGGATCAGGTTGGATATCACAAACGGCAGGGCAAACCGGATCAGCTGCCGGGTGACGCTTCCCTGGGTCAAGTCAGTTTCAAATCTCGTTTTCTCCATGATTCGGCCTTTCTCTGTCGGCATGTCCGGGTGCTTTTGTTATTCTAGGCTATATGGCTGCGAGCCGCAAGCAGCAAATGATAGCTATTTCGCCCTCTTATAGCATATAATGAGAAAAAGCTGACCGGCCCGGCTGACGCGAGTGGCGCGAGTGAATCAGAGATTTTGCGGAGGAGATCCCATATGGACTTGCTATCCAGAAGGACCGAAAATATTGTTTTATGGATCCTGACCATCGGCATGCTTGCATCGGCTATTATTTGCGGGATCAGGCTCGGTGACTTCTGGGGCAGCGACGGCATGGGTATCCTCGCTGTTTGGGGCATGCTTTTTTCCTCTTATCACTGCATCAAGCGCTATGGAGTCAAAGATTTTCTGGTTTTTTTCTGCCTGGTCTTCGTCATCGCCTCTGTGTACGAAAACCTGAGCATCTTGACCACATTTCCCTTCGGCCGATATTACTACACGGATGATATCGGCATCAAACTGCTCTATGTCCCGGTCAACATTAATTTTGCCTATTTTCAAATGCTCTACATCACCTGGACCCTGGCGGATGCGGTGATTGGCAAATGTGACAACCGGCCGGCCGGGATAGCTGTCATCATCAAACCTGTCGTTGCATCAATTTTCATGGTCATCTGGGATCTGCTCTTCGACCCGTTTATGTCAACAATCAGCCAGAGATGGATCTGGCTGGATGGTGGTTTTTATTTCGGCGTGCCGGTCAGCAATTTCTACGGTTGGTTTCTCTGTGTGTTTACCATGGCCCTGCTGTTTTCGCTTTACCTGTGGCGCAAAAACAAAAACAACCCGGAGCAGGCGGAGGCCATCCAGTACAGCCGGATCAACTGGCTGCAGTTTGTGCTCTTCTATTTTTCCTGGATCCTGTGCTTCATCATCATGGGGCTGTCCGCCGATGCGACTGAAATGGTCGTCGCGGCAGACGGCCGTGCCTGGTACATCAGGCATATCCTGCAGACCTGCGGCTTGGTTGGCCTGTTCACGGCCGGCTTCGTCAGTGTCATCATTCTGCTTCAACTGCGCCGGGTTCCCCAATGCGCTTATGTTGAACAGATGGATTAGTGCTTGGCCCAGCTGCCGATTTCGACCGAATTCAACCGATTTCGAATCTTTGAATCTGATCATGAAATTCCAGAAATTACTCTTGACGCTTCCAGACTATTGTCATAGACTAAAAGTGCAGTCTACATATCTAGTCTGGGAGGCGCCGAATCCTATGAATGATATTAGCCTGACCAACGCCGAATACCGTTTTGCCAGCATTGTCTGGGACAATGAACCGATTGCCTCGCCGGAATTATGCAAGTTATGCGAGCAGCAGCTGGGCTGGAAGCGAACAACCACCTACACGGTACTGAAAAGGCTCTGCGACCGCGGGGTCATGCAGAACCAGGCCACGATTGTCACAGCGCTGGTTCCGCGCGATCAAGTCCAACAATACACGAGCCGAAGCATTGTCGAAAACCGCTTTAATGATAATCTGCCGCAATTCATCGCCACTTTTTTGCAGGGGCGGCAAATCTCCGCCAGCGAAGCCGAACAGATCAAATCCTTGATCGACAGTCATAAGGAGCGCTGAGCGATGAATGGCATATGGACCGATATCTTTCTTCAGGTATTAAACATGAGCATCACAGCGACCTATGTGATGCTGTTTGTCTGCATCCTGCGTCTGCTCTTAAAGAAAGTTCCGAAATTCTTTTCTTATGCGCTCTGGTCCGTTGTGCTCCTGCGCCTGGTCTGCCCTTTTTCATTCTCATCGGCTTTCAGCCTGCTGAACGCTCTCAAGCGCTGGGACATCCCCGCCAGCCCAGGCGGCCTGGATTTCGTCTCGAGCAGCACCCAGACCATAACCGGCGCCAGCGCTCCGACCTCCGGCTCCCTGACTCCGACAGCCGAAACCATAGCGGGTGCCCTGCCGGTCGTCCCCGATCAAGTTCAAGGGGCTGCCTGGCTGCCTGATGCTGCGGCGGCTCTCTGGATGACGGGCTTTGTTGTTCTTTTCATTTACACCGTTGTTTCCTTCATCAGGCTGAAAATGCGGATGGCCGACGCCACACGCATCAGGGGCCGGATTTATGAAACAGACACGGTCACCACACCCTTTGTCTTCGGGCTGATCAGGCCGCGGATCATTTTGCCGGTCGGCATCAGCCCGGCTGATTCAACCTATGTGCTTCATCACGAGCAGGCGCATATCCGCAGAAAAGATTATCTGATCAAGCCGTTGGCCTTTATGGTTCTGGCTGTGCATTGGTTTAATCCTTTTATCTGGCTGGCCTATATCCTGATGAGCCAGGATATGGAGATGAGCTGCGATGAGCGGGTATTGAAGGAGCTTGGACATGATGTCCGTCTGGAATACGGCAGCGCTTTGCTGCGGTTCTCCGCGCAGCGCCGGATTCTTGCCAGAAGTCCGCTCGCGTTTGGCGAAAGCAGTACTAAATCCCGGGTCAGAAATATCATGAATTACCGGAAACCAGCCTTCTGGATTACCCTGGCGATTGTGGTTATCGCGGTTCTGGCCAGCGTCTGCCTGCTGGCCAATCCGATCAACGACCAGCTTGACCTGGAGCCGTCAACTTATGACAGTTCCCGGCAAAGCGGCCAAATTGGCCTAACTGTCAAGGATATAGTCATCACACCAGAAACGCAGAATGTAACCCTGCTCATGGAAAATGAATCGGATTCTCCGGTTATGTATGGGGAATTTGTCATCCTGGAAGTCAAGATCGGCCAAGACTGGTTTACAATACCGACCCGAAAAGGCGTCAATTGGAAAGCATTGGCCTATGCGCTTGAACCGCATGCACAAGTTGAAATCGTGTTCCCGCTCAGCTATTTCTACGAACAGCCAGCTCCGGGCGAATACCGTTTCATCGAATGGATCGGCGTTCCTGACCCGGAACTGGGTCAGGAATCATATGCCATCGCTGAATTTAAGATCATATCCGATGAAGTGACTGACGACTATCCCCAGATCAGCATCCAGGTCAATATTTCCGGAGTTGGGATTTCCAGTCTGGAAGCGACCAAAAATTCGGAAAAGCAGATTATCCAGACCGCCATCCTGGAGCATGCAGCCCATTCGTCAGCCTGGCCAGGCGCCAGTATCGAATATCTGCCGGATAAAATCAGAATTTGGATCAAGCAAACCCAGCAAGACCCATCGTATGCCGAATATGCGGTTATTATCGACGAAGCAGGCCGCCCCTGTTTGCTGTCGGGTCAGGACAATCAATATAGCCTGATCAGCGACGAAGTTTACCAGCCCTTGCTGGATATTGCCCGCCAGGGTTTCTTCGAGGATCCCAGGCTGATCGTCAAATCCGGGGCAAATTCGTTTCAGGCGCTTGGCCATTGGACCTATTCGTATAATAAAATACAGAAACTCAACGCTGACTCCATCCATTTGCCTGCTCAAGGCGTGGCCGCTTATATTCAATACTTGCCGCTTGATTTCACGTCAGAATCAAACGGCGGTTATTTGCCCTTTGCCATGTATAAAGGTAATAAAAAAGTCAATGGAACCTATACGCTTTATGATGAATCGTTTCATGAGATCGCAATTGAAGAGATTCGTCAGCTTGAACCGGGGAAATACATGGTCAAGCTGGAGGTCTCATTTGAGACTCTGTTGAATGAGACCGGGTACCAGTACTTCTTCGGTGTGATTGTTCCCGGGGGCTGATGACCGGCCGACGTTGATATTCCATTGTTCTCAGATCTCGATCTCGATTTCCGCGCTGAGTTCAATTCTTCCGCCGGCATACAGACTCTGCAGCCGCCCGTCGGCGGTCACAGCCGTGGCGCGGATCAGGCCGCCCAGCTGGCAGATTTCGTAGTCATATTGCCCGTTCGGCCGATCACGGCTCAGGAGAGCAGCGACAGCGGAGCTGCCGGACGCGCAGCTATTTTCAAAGACAAGTGTGTCGGTGTCCCGGACATAGACGGCCGGCTGCATCATCAGGTTCGGCAAGTCGATAAACAAAGCACCTGCAGCTGCGACCGGATACTTTTGCAGCAGACTTGCGGCGATAGTCCGGGCCAGTTCGGCGTCAGGCTCAGTCCCCGGCATAATGGCATGGACGATTCCATTAAAGACGACTGTATCCAGCTCCAGGCCGTTTACAGATACCCTTCCGATGCCAAGCGGCAGAGGCATCTCGGCGCGTGCCTCATTTTTCCGGGTGTCGACGCTGACCATGAGCGACCGGTCACAGCCGCTGATCTCCACCGGTATGTCTGCCTGGCCGCAAATGCCCTGCACAGCCGCACAATAATAACCCGCGCTCCGCAGCGCGTTACCGCAGAACTCGCCGCCCATCATTTGCAGCCGGATCGCTCCGCCCCGGACGGGAGTCGTTATGAACCCGACCTGTTCGCCGCCGAGTGAAGTCAGTTCCAGCAGCTTCTTGGCTGTGCTGCCATATTGCTCCGGCGGAACTTTACCGGTAACCAGCAAGGTGATGTTGCCGGCCGGATCAGCCCGGACGATTTTCAATTTCATAGCACTTACCATCCATGACCAGTTTCGCACCGGTCAGCTGTATCGGTCAGCCACATCAGTCAACCGTATTGGAATAGCGTTCCAGGAACTTTCGGGTCCGGTCTTCCTGCGGCCGGCCAAAGACTTCCTCCGGCGTCCCCTGCTCAACCACAGCCCCCTCGTCCATAAAATACACCCTGTCAGCCACATATTGGGCAAACTGCATTTCATGGGTTACGATGACCATGGTCATATTTTCCTCGGTCAGGCTGCGGATGACTTTCAGGACTTCGCCGGTGAGCTCCGGATCGAGGGCTGAAGTCGGCTCGTCGAAGAACAGGACTTCGGGCTTCATCGCCAGGGCGCGGACGATCGACGCGCGCTGCTGCTGGCCGCCGGACAGCTGATACGGATAGTTACCGGCCTTGTCCTCCAGGCCCATCTTCCTGAGAAGCGCCAGGGCTTCGGCGACGGCCTGCTCTTTGTTGCGTTTCTGGACAGTGACCAGGGCGTCCGTGATATTTTTTAGGACTGAGTAGTGCGGAAACAGGTTAAAATTCTGGAATACCAGCCCGTAGTAGTTGCGGATGCGTTTCATGGTTTCCGGGCTGCCATAGGCGGCGCAGCCGTCGGGGCCGGTTTTCGCGGCATATTCGCCCATGTAGATAATTTCGCCGGAATCTATGGTTTCTAGCATGGTCGCGCAGCGCAGCAGGGTGGATTTACCGGAACCTGAGGGGCCGATGATCGCCACGACCTCGCTTTTGTCCACCGTAACGGTGATGTCCCGGAGCACTTGCAGACTGCCGAAGCTTTTCCGGATATTGTTCAATTCAAGTACGTTCATCGCGGCACTTCCCTATCGAAAATAATTCAGGCTGTTTTCGCAGCGCTCCATGATCCAGGCGACGATGAAATTGAAGATGTAGTAGAACACGCCCGCCACCACGAAGGGCATCAGCGTCGCCTGCGACGAGGCGATCTTCTTGGCTATGGTAAACATTTCCGAATAAGATATGGCGAAAGCCAGGGAGGTATCTTTGACCAGGGTGATGACTTCATTGGTCACTGAGGGCAGGATGCGCTTGATCACCTGGGGCAGGATAATTTTAATGAAGGTCTGCGCTTTGGTGTAGCCAAGCACCGTAGCTGCCTCGTACTGCCCGATTGGCATCGACTCGATGCCGGAGCGGTAGATTTCGGCGAAGTAGGCGGCGTAATTGAGCACAAAGCCGATAATCACGGCATAGAAGCGGTAGTTCTGGCCAAGAGAAATGCCCAGCAGATAAAAAGGCCCAAAATAAACCACCATGAGCTGAAGCATCAACGGTGTGCCGCGCATGATCGAGATATAGAACTTGACGATCACCTGGACAGGTTTGAGTTCGGACAGCCACTGGCGCAGCCGGCCGCCGTTTTCACGCGCCAGCCCGCGGAAGGGCGCCCATCCGGACATGCGCCCGAAAGCGACCAGAAGCCCCAGCGGCAGCGAGCCGAGGAGCGTCAAAGCGAAAATGGCCGTGGATTTCAGCAATCCGGAAGCCAGCTGGCTGATGATTGTACCCAGGGTCATCGGTTCACCTCCCAATGACGCAGGAAAGGGCGGGATTAATCCCGCCCTT
>DOFA01000256.1 GCA_003532195.1 Clostridiales bacterium | reverse complement strand
GCTCTGGCACTACCGCAGCCGGCACGAAAGCCTGATCGCATTCAGCAACCGGCAATATTACGAAAACAAACTGCTGACCTTTCCTTCGCCCAACGATCTGGTGTCCAGGGTCCGGCTAATTCCGGTCGACGGCGTTTACGACCGCGGCCGCACCAAACAGAATCCGGCCGAAGCCCGGGCGGTCGTCGCCGAAATCGTGCGCCGGCTGGAAGATCCGGTTTTAAGCCGCCAGAGCCTGGGTGTCGTTTCCTTTAGTTCCGTGCAGCAAAACTTGATTGAGGATTATTTAACGGAAGTTTTCCGGGAGCGGCCTGAGCTTGAAGAGCGGGCTATGCAGGGAATTGAACCTGTTTTCATAAAAAATCTGGAAAATGTCCAGGGGGATGAGCGTGACGTCATTCTCTTTTCGGTTGGTTACGGACCGGACAAGACCGGACGGGTCAGCTTGAATTTCGGGCCGCTGAACCGGGAGGGCGGCTGGCGGCGGCTGAATGTCGCCGTATCGCGCGCCCGCAGCGAAATGCTGGTCTTTTCGACGATCCAGGCCGACCAGCTGGATGAAGCGCGCACGGGCTCCCAAGGCGTGGCCGGCTTGAAAGCGTTCCTGGAATACGCCCAGCGCGGGCGTCCGGCCCTGGCGATCACCGCCGGACAAGCCGAAACAACGGCCCCCGCCGGCCGGTCCGAGCGGTCTGAGCAAGCCAGCCTGGCGGCCCGGATTGCCAACGCCCTGGAAGAAAACGGGTATCAGACGCAGTTGTTGGTCGGCAGTTCCGGCTACCGGATTGATATCGGGATCATCGATCCCGACCGGCCTGGCGAGTACATTTTAGGCATTCTCTGCAATGGCGCGACTTACCGCGATGCCCGGACCACCCGCGACCGCGAGATTCTGCAGCAGTCTGTGCTCAAACAGCTGGGCTGGCAGCTGCATCAGATCTGGGCGGTGGACTGGTGGGAAAACCCGGCCAAGGAAATCCGCCGCATTTTGCAGCACCTGGAAGAATTGCGCCATCGGCCTCAAGGCAGCAGCCCGGAAGCCTGATATGATGTTTGATGAAAGAGGCGATTTCTATCCGGCACAACCGTTTTGTTGAGACGAATCTGAAACCGTACCGGAAAACACTGCGGCAAATCCGCAGCTTGAATCTGGACGGCCTGACTGGCGCGGAAATTCTCGCCAGAACCGGCTGCCTGCGGGAGCAAGTAACCCGCGGGCGCCCGGATTCCGCAGAAATGAATCAACGGCTGAACAAGCTGCTGCCAGAGGCTTTCGCTTTGGTTTGCGCCGCAGTCAGAAAAACCTTGGGCTGGACGGCCTTCGACAGCCAACTGCTGGCGGCGGCGGCTATGCAGGCCGGCCGGATAGCCGAATTGGACACCGGCGAAGGGAAGACCTTGTCCGCCGTTTTTGTCGCCTATCTGCAGGCGCTGACCGGCCGCAGCGTTCATGTCCTGACTTTCAACGATTATCTGGCCAGCCGCGATGCCGTCTGGATGGGACCGGTTTATGAATGCCTCGGCGTCCGGGCAGCCTGCGTCCGGCAGGAAACGGCTCTGGCGGAGCGCCGTCAGGCTTACCAGGCCAACATCACTTACCTGACGGCGAAAGAAGCCGGATTCGATTATCTGCGCGGTTTTTTAGCTGCAACTCCGGATGAACTGGTCCAGCGGCCTTTCTATTTCGCGATTGTCGATGAAGCGGACTCGATCATGATCGACGAAGCCCGGATTCCCCTGGTTCTGGCCGGCGACACCGGCGGGCCGGGGGCCATCGATCCGGCCTTGTTCCGTTTGGTTAGCAGCATGCAGGTCAACCGGCATTACCGGCTTGACGAATATGCCGAACATATTCTGATTACGGAATCTGGCAATGCCTGGCTGGAAAAGCACCTGAATCTGACTAATCTTTACGATCCGGAGAATGTCGAAATTTTAACCCGGATCCGGCTGATTCTCCAGGCGATCGCCTTGCTGCGCCGCGATGTGGATTATATTGTCCGGGGTGACAGCATCCAGCTGGTCGACGAATTTACCGGCCGTGTGATCCAGAACCGGCAGTGGCCGGATGGCCTGCATGAGGCTGTCGAGATCAAGGAAGGGCTCAGCGGCCGGTCGCATGGCCGGATTCTCAACCGCATCACCTTGCGCGATTTCCTTGCTCTTTATCCGGGGTTATGCGGAATGACCGGTACAGCCTGGTCGGCCGCCGCCGAATTTTATGAATTTTATGGCCTGCGGGTGACTCGCGTTCCGCCGCATGTACCCTCCTGCCGCATCGACAAGCCGGATTTGATTTATGCCCGGCGTGCCGATAAAGAGCATGCGATTGCCGAAGCCATCGTCAGACGACATGCCGCCGGCCAGCCGATTCTGGTCGGCACGGCCAGTGTCGAGGAGTCAGAATACCTGGCTGCGGCGATCCGAGCCCGGGGGCTGGACTGCGAGGTGCTCAATGCCAGGCAGGATGAAGCCGAGGCGGCGGTTATCGCCAGGGCCGGCCGGCGCGGGGCAATCACAATTTCCACCAATATGGCCGGCCGGGGTGTTGACATTCAGCTTGAGGATCCGGCATCCGGCGGTTTGTCTGTGATCGGAACCAGCCGTCAGCGCAGCCGGCGGATCGACAATCAGCTGCGCGGCCGGTCAGGCCGGCAGGGGGATCCGGGCGAAAGCCAGTTCATGGTCAGCCTGCAGGACGACCTGATCGAACGCTATCATATCCGCGATGCTCTGCCGCCGCAATATCGGCCGCCGGACGGCCAGCCAGGTCAGGAAAGCCAGACAGGGCCGGATATCGGATCCGAACCGATCGTCGACCCGGCAGTTGCCGAAGCCCTCGCGCATACCCAGCGGGTGATCGAAGGCCAGCTGTTTCAGCAGCGGCAGGCGCTGGCCCGTTATTC
>DOFA01000173.1 GCA_003532195.1 Clostridiales bacterium | reverse complement strand
ATCCCCCCTGTCAGGCCTTCATCGCCGGTATAAATGTTATTGATGACGACTGACTTCAAGGCCAGGGGCGGCAGCAAGTCCAGTACCTTATCCCGCGGTTTCTTCTTCAGTCCGTACTGATGAAAAACATCATTCAGGTGACGGGACAGTTTTCCCGGGAAATCTTCACCCAAAGCCGTCAGGTGCTCGTCCACATCGACGATGTCGCAGAGCGGATTGAACCTTCCGGAGGGTACCAGCCCGGTTTGCAAGCGCATCCAAAGCTATTCATAGCTCTTGAAGCCCCTGCGGTCGTCGTCGAGGAGATTGCGGCGGCCGGCCAGGAGAAGCAGGAAATTCTTGAGCAGATCGGCATCGTCGATCAGCTGCCGGAAAAGCTCATAAGTATCCTTGATATTAGCCGGCGTGTAGAGCCAGCGGCCGGTGTCCGGAGATTTCTGGTAGAGGACGTCGAGATCATCAATCAGGACAACCAGACCCTGCCGGCCGGACAATACGATCAGCTTGAGCAGGGAGTCCAGCCAGCGCCGCGCCGTTGCTGGCTGCAGGGTTTCAAACAGGCCGGAGTCCCGGCGCTCAAATCGTTCCAGCTTCTCGCCCCGGAACCAGCGCCAGGCGATTCTGGTGTTTTCCGGATCATCGGCGATCAGCCGGTCTTTCAGCAGGGTGAACGCGCAGGTGAAACAGGCGGGGCTCAGGTCGGCGTTTTTCAGCAGCCGAGCCGCGGCGATCCGGATTTCCCGCGCCGAATCAGGGGCCCCGTAGCCTTCTTCCAGAATATAGGGCAGCAGTTTATCTTTTCCGTTATAGATCGACGCCCCGTAGCCCAACGACTCGGCGACCTTCAAGCTAAGACCGGTCACCAGCTGATCCATATCGATCGTTCCGGCAATCAGGCGGTACAGGCTCGGCACATCGCACAGTTTCGGGCCGGCTGTGCGGGCAGACAGATAGACAGCCGTATAGGCTTTGGTTGCCGCCGCTTGCTGGACATAACGCAGCAAATGGGTTTTGCCGCAGCCTTCGCCGCCGATCAGCACCTTGACCTTGCTGCCGCCGGACGGAATAAACTGATCCAGGTAATAGGGCACAAAGCGATCAATCCAGATATCGGTCCCCAGCGTCATGTCGCGGATCAGATCCAGATTGGTGGGTGCTTCGCCATTACGCAAGTTGATAAGATCCTCAACGACCAGCGCCATCAGGCATCGTCACCTTCCTTACAGTATATCGTCAGGCTGCTGATATGGCTTTCCCGGCCGCTGCTGTCAACGACCGTCATAGCACGGGAAGGATTGCGGGCAAAGCCGAGTTCAAAACGATAGCAATCCAAGTCCAAAGCGGCAGATTCTTTAAACAAGCCCAGATCGAAAATGAAGAACTGCTTTGGATAATCCTGGCGGGCAGAGGCTTTTATGGTCAGCAGCTCATAGAGCTCGATGATCGGTACCGCCCGGCCCCAGACAATGTTTTTTTCATGATACTTCAACTGGTTGGCCAGCTGGTAGGCTTCGATCAGGTCTTTCATGAAAGCTGCCGCGTTGAATTTCCGGGCAATGACTTTTTTATAACGGACCGAGACCCACTTGGCCAGCTGCTGCGGGTTAAGGTCAGATGTCCGCTCATTCTTCCGGCCCAGGGATAGACGGGCTTCGTAATTGTCCAGGCTGATGTTCAGCTTGAAAGGCGGCAGCATATAGGACGGAAAGCAGCCGCTTAACTGAACGCCGGCCGCGCGCAGTTCCTTTTCGAAATCCTGAATGTATTCATCGCTGCGCAGCTGACGGCTGATCTGATCCGATAGATCCTGCAGTTCCGTCTCCGCGGCCAGCCATTTGGCCGGAATATCCTGAACCAGTGGCCCCACTTTTTCCCGATGTTGTTGCGCGTCTTTTATGTTCCAGGTTTTTTCTGTTTGCTTTAAAACATGCCAGCTTTTAGCAAGGCCGATGACAGCCGCGTTCAAGGTATTTAAGCTTTCGTGGTGATTATTGTTTCCATTCATTCCGATTACCTCAAATTTACAGCAATTTCTGAAAGATCTATCCTATCTTAACATATCTTCCGGACTGCTGCATCTCCATTTTGATCCACCGGACAATAACCGGGTTATAATCAGGCAATATCAAAGGGTTATCTGCGCCGGCGGAAGATGCATTTATGGTAAAATCAATACGGAATACCGGGCTATTAGCAGGAACCGGGAAAGAGAAAAGGATCGGCATGGCAAATCGTCAGGAACCCCTGATTATCGAGCAGCTGGCGGGGCAAACAGCGCCCTCGGAATGGATTCGCGGCAAATCCTATTATCGCAACGAGCGGGTTGGCAGCCTGTCGGCAGCTGAAAAACCCTCCGGAGAATGGGTCGTTCACGCCGAGGTCCATGCCGCACAAGCCTATGCCGGGCGTTTGCTTCTGTCGCCCGCCCGTGATCGTCTTCTTGACTGGCAATGCAGCTGCCCGCAGGACCAAATCAAACCCTGCCGGCACATTATAGCTATTCTGCTTCAATATCTGCTGGCGTCCCGCAGCCCTTGCCTGCACGGAATTTTAACTGCACCGGCCCAGCGGGAGGCGGCAGCAGACGGGAAGATCCGGACAGAAGTTCATATCCTCTTTCGCTACCAGAAACAGACGGATCGTATCCTGATCCTGCCCAGAATGCTCAAATATAATGCCTCCGGCCAGAAGGTCATGAGCATGAATCCCCTCGACTCGGAAAATGCCGTTGTCAGCAGCCAGGTCACCGACCGCATGGCGCTCCTGCGCGACCGGTCTGAGGCACAGGCTGTTGTTGATTTTTTTCTTCAGTGGGGATACCGCCGGCAGGATCCCGTCGGCTGTCTGGCTTTTGATGCGGACTGTGACTTGCCGCTGCTGATCCGGCAGGTTCTGCCGGCTATGCCGGCAACTTGGCGTGTTCTTTATGACAGTGAATTTGAAAAGATTATTCCCAGCCGAAAAACGATAACGGCCGATTTTACTAATTTGCGCCCGACATCCTCGGGGCTCCTGTCCTTTGACCTGCAATTTCACTGCGACCGGCTGTCGCTCGACTTGAAACAGCTTCAGGATTATGCTGCCGGACAGCAAAAATGGCTGCTGGTCAATGGCCGGCTCATCGAAGCCGTAAATAAGGAACAACTCGGCCGTCTCTTGGAGCGTTTAGCCCGAATGCGGCAAACAGCTGCCGATAACGGGATGTATGAAGCCGAACCGTCCTTGCTGGCAGATATGGTTTCATCCGACTTTCCCGCCGCAGCCGGTCCAGGTGAAGCACATATATCTTTCGACGCGACATTCGCGGCTTTCCAAACGGGATTAGCCGCGATATTGGGCGGCCAGACGATATCGGGTGCCCTGGCAGATTCCAGCGGCCGGACGGAGCCGATACCCGAAAGGCTGGACCGGATCTTGCGGCCCTACCAGCGCCGCGGCGTACAATGGCTCTTATTCCTGGGCCGTTTTCATTTGGGCGGCATCTTGGCTGATGAAATGGGCTTGGGTAAAACCTTGCAGGTATTGACCGCTCTGGCCTCCGGACGCCGAACAAAGCCGGCGCTGATTATTTGTCCGAAAACGCTGCTCTTTAACTGGCAGAACGAAGCCCGGCGATTTGTACCCTCCTTAAAGACCGTACTCGTCCATGGCGCTCAGGACTATCGCCGGCGCTTGCTGCGCCAGGCCGGCGATTTTGACCTGCTGATCACCTCATACCCGCTGGTACAGCGGGATATCGCGCAATATGCCCGGCTGGAATTCGACTGCTGCATTATCGACGAAGCCCAGATGATAAAAAATCCGGAAACACATTTGGCGCGCCACGTAAAAAAGATCAAAGCCCGCCAGCGCATCGCCCTGACGGGGACTCCGATGGAAAACAGAATCCTCGATTTGTGGTCGATTTTTGATTTTGCTCTGCCAGGTTATCTGGGAAAAAAAGACGCTTTTCAGATTCAATACGAACAGGCGGACCGTGACCGGCTGGTGCGAAAGATCGTGCCGTTCTTGCTGCGCCGGACCAAACGCGACGTTCTGCCGGAGCTGCCGGAAAAAATCGAAGAAACACTTTACGCGCCTCTGACGCAAAATCAGCTGTCCCTATATCAGCAGACCCTGGCGCAGATTCGGTCCTGCATCGAGGCAGAGATCGCCCGGCAAGGCCTGGACCGGTCTCGTATGGCGATTCTGGCTGGATTGACCCGCTTGCGGCAGATCTGCAACCATCCGGGGCTGCTTCATGATGCGTATCGGTCTGTCCAGGGAATCTCAGGCAAGTTGGAGCTTTTTGGCGATTTGTTGCACTCCTTGCTGGCCGACGGACATAAAATCCTGGTTTTCAGCCAGTTTACCCAGATGCTGGCGATCCTGAGCCGGCGTTTGCTGGAGCAGCAGATACCCTTTTGCTATCTGGACGGACAGACGCAGGACCGCCAGCAGGTCATTCAGCGATTCAATGCTGACCCAGAACTGCTGGTATTTTTAATCAGCCTGAAAGCGGGCGGCTTTGGTCTCAACCTGACGGCAGCCGATACCGTGATTTTATTTGATCCCTGGTGGAATCCAATGGTCGAAGACCAGGCGGCCGACCGCGTGCACCGCATCGGCCAGAAAAAGGTGGTTACAGTTTACCGGTTGATATCCCAGGGGACAATCGAGGAAAAAATGGAAAACCTGCAGGAGCGGAAACGCCAGGAATTCGACCAGGTCGTCAACCGGTCAGGCAGCCAGGAAGACCTGCCGCTATCGCTTGAAGACCTGAAAGCGCTGCTGGATAACGAGTAGCGTAGATCATGCCAAAACTGGCTTTCGAGTTACATTCGATAGTTCTTGATTAAATAGTTGGCATAATATTTCACAGAACCTCATTGAGTATACGAGAGGGTTGAGGTATGATACAAGAACGGAGGGTGAAGTTAATGAAGGAACAAATCAGTATTGGCGAGAAGATTCGTCAGTTAAGAGAAAAGAGTAAAATCTCGCAAAAACAAATAGCGGAGTATCTTGGTGTGGATCAAAGTAGGGTTTCGAAAATTGAAAACAATGAACGCAAACCGAGCCTTGAACTGATAGAGAAAATCTCCCTGTTGTTTAGCTGTTCATCGGACTGTTATGAATCGAAAGGCGGATGTGAATCACAGCTTCAACTTGCTTTTCGGGCACATGAAGTTAATCACGAGGATTTTGAAGCCATTTCGGCCATCAATAGAATTGTTTTTAACTTGCGTGATATGAAAAAACTGCTTGGAGGCGCTAAAAGAGGAATTGTTACTTGACGCTTTCAGTTCATTGATGATCTAAAGAAATTATTGTATAATATCTTTAAGATTATCCTTGGAGATCAATGCTATGCCGAACATAAAATCAAGCACAGAACTGCGAAATAATTATAATGATATCTCAGCCTTCTGTCATGAAAGCCGCGAACCTGTTTTCATTACAAAAAACGGACAGGGTGATTTGGCGGTTATGAGCATTGAGACTTTTGAAGCGCTCAGTGGCAAACTGGAGCTGTATAAATTACTTGATGCAGGGAGAGAATCTGTCAAAGCGGGGAAGAAGCGTCCGCTTCACGAGGTCATGAAGGATATCAAACGGGGTATCTCCGATGGCCAGATATAGGGTGGATATATCGGATCCGGCTGAGGGCGACCTTGGTGAAATAATCAGGTATATTGCTTCCCAGCTATCAGTCCCGATATCAGCTCTACACATGATGGAGCTTCTTGAGGAAGCCATGGAGGGCCTGTCCGATATGTCGCAGCGCCATCCGTTTGTTGCGGACGAGCGCCTGGCCCAAATGGGATACAGGAAGTTACCCGTGAAAAACTATATCGTCTTCTTCTCAATCGATGAAAAAACAAAGTGGTTGACATTGAAAGAAGCTTGTATGGCCGGCGGGACTGGCTGAGAATTCTATAATTTTCATACTATATCGATCCGGTTACAGATTATAAGCGATGCCTGTTCGGCGCAGGATAAAAAGGGCTGGGCTTGGAGGCAGGCCAGAACATCTAGATCTGGGACGGTTTCGACTGCCTGAATGCCATCGTCGCTCGGTTTAGTATGCCCGGCGGCATCCAATACCGCAGCGCAGTCTGAATATCCGGAGAGTTTCACGCCGGTTTACAGTATATGGGTATATCCGCCTGTTTTGTGAGGCAGCGGCTTTGGCAATTACATAAAACCCCTGGTTCCGATCGCCATGGGTGCTGTCTTATCCTATATGCGGCGTTTATAGAAGAAAAAATCGTTATAATCTATTATTCTTTATGATTCGATACACCAACTTGCCATAAAATTGCTATTATAAGCCATAAAAAGGCATCATTGACAAAAATAAAAACTAAATCATATAATATAATTGTTGCGGTTTCTTATAAATTTCAATCATGATATGGCAGTGTTTGAAAGGATAAAGTAAATGGACAAGAGAAAATTAATTGTGTTAATCGCTGTCTTAGTGTTATTTGTCAGCGCAATGCCAATGACAACAAGCTAAATATTGGTTGTTCGGTGAATATCTTGATGTTTCGCTTTTTAAGCTTGGTTCGTCTTGGGCTTCTGTAGGTACTTACGCAGGAATAGATATTGAATTTAAAGGTACTTTAATCGGTCCAATAGGATCAGGTGTGGAGACACCTTGGAAATATGTTTATATCAGGTATAACTATTAAAAAATGGAGTGATGAAAAATGAAGAGAAAAAGCACATTTAAAACTTTGGGTATACTAATATCATTTTCCAGCATTCTGACTTTTACTGATCCAAATACGTGGTTCAATTACCTGCCGGTTATTCTAGCATTAGGAATCATCATTTATATCTTATCAGACACGTTAATGACAGATTAACTATTGGCTGTTTTAAATCGGGTCATTGCCTCCTCTCAATTGAGTGCCCAAAGCTTCTCACTAATATATAATAATGATTGCGGGTATGAGTTACTTGATGATCTGCTGAATTTGCGGTAATAACCGCATCTTCAGGCTTCAAGCCGAACCAGCGGTTGTTTATTGACTTGCCCTTGCTTTTCATTTAGGCTGATCTTGTTCCGGTTCGTACGAGGGAGCAGTCAACCGGGACCGGCTGTGATGGGGATCTATTTGCTCCGCCTGGGCCGCGAGCAGGAAAGGATGGCGACAGATGTCCGTTTTTTACAGCGAGGGAACACGCCTGGTGCGCGAATACGATTTTGAGCAACTCTGGATCGAACCATGGGGAGCCAACAGCCTGAGAGTCAGGGTCACCCGGCTGGCGGAGATGCCAGGCTATGCCTGGTCGCTTCTCGAGCCGCCTCCGGTCGAACCCGAATCAAATCCCGAATCTAAGCCCCCGGTCGGGCCCGAGATCCGCATCGAGGACGGCTGCGCGCGCATCCGCAACGGCAAGCTGACGGCTTTGGTTGACTACAGCGGCAAGATCACCTTCCTCAACGGCCAGGGTCAAATTCTGCTGGAGGAATATGTCCGCAACCGCAAGGCCGTGACGCCTGGCCCAGGCCAGGTCAGTCTCGCTGAAATGACCGGCGCGGACCTTCATCTGGATCCGGCGTTCACCAGTTCCCTGGATATCGAGGCGCGCGAGCTGCGGCCGATTCCGGGGGGTGACTACGAGATCACAGCCCGCTTTGAAGCCGCAGAGGAAAAGATATATGGCATGGGCCAGTACCAGCAGCCCTGGCTCGACCTGAAGGGGTGCCGCCTGGAGCTGGCGCAGCGCAATTCGCAGGCTAGCGTCCCGTTCTTGCTGTCCAGTCGCGGTTATGGTTTTTTCTGGCACAATCCGGCGATCGGCGAGGTCACATTCGGCAAGAACCTGACCGAATGGCATGCCCGCTCAACGAAACTGCTGGACTATTGGATTACGGCCGGCGACAGCCCGGCGGAAATTGAGTCAGCCTACTCGCTCGTGACCGGCCGCGCCCCGCTGATGCCGGAGTATGGCCTGGGCTTCTGGCAGTGCAAGCTGCGCTACCAGACGCAGGCGGAGCTTCTGGAGGTCGCCCGCGAGTATAAGCGCCGCGGTCTGCCGCTCTCGGTGATCGTCGTCGATTTTTTCCACTGGACTAAGCAGGGCGAATGGAAATTCGACCCCGCTTACTGGCCTGATCCCGCCGGCATGGTCCGGGAACTGCGGGATATGGGCGTCGAACTGATGGTTTCGGTCTGGCCGAACGTGGACAAGACCAGCGAAAATTACCGGGAAATGGTCGAGAAGGGCTTGCTGGTTCAGGTCGACCGGGGTATCCGCGTTAACGCCGACTACCTGGGCAACACGGTCCATTTTGACGCGACGCGGCCGTCCGCCCGTTCCTATGTCTGGCAGAAATGCAAGACCGGCTATTATGACCAGGGCGTCCGCATCTTCTGGCTCGACGAAGCCGAGCCGGAATACAGCGCCTACGATTTTGACATCTACCGCTATTACCTGGGCCCGGACCTGCAAGTCGGCAACATTTATCCTATGATGTACGCCCGGGCTTTTTACGAAGGCATGCGCGCCGAGGGCCAAACGCAGGTGGTCAACCTGATCCGCTGCGCCTGGGCCGGCAGCCAGCGCTATGGCGCGCTGGTCTGGTCGGGCGATATCCACAGCAGTTTCCGGGCGATGCGCAACCAGTTCGCGGCCGGCCTCAACATGGGCATCGCCGGCATCCCCTGGTGGACGACCGACATCGGCGGTTTCCACGGCGGCAATCCCGACGATCCCGCTTTCCGCGAATGCTTCATCCGCTGGTTTGAATATGGCTGCTTCTGTCCGGTCTTCCGGCTGCATGGCGACCGCGAGCCCCATTCGCCGCCGTTGGGCACCTCCGGCGGCGGCCTGTGCCGAAGCGGCGGCGCCAACGAGGTCTGGAGCTACGGCGAGGAAGCGTATGCGATCTGCCGGACCTACCTGAACTTGCGCGAACAGCTGCGGCCCTATATCCGGAGCCTGATGCTGGCCGCGCATGAGGAAGGCCAGCCGGTTATCCGGCCGCTGTTCTACGATTTCCCGAACGACGCGGCAGCGTGGGCGGTCGAAGACCAGATGCTGTTCGGTCCGGACGTCCTGGTCGCTCCGGTCATGGCCGCCGGCCAGCGCTCCCGGCCGGTCTACCTGCCGGCGGGCGCCGCCTGGCGCGACGCGGCGACCGGGCAAGCATACCCGGGCGGCACAACAGTCACCACCGAGGCGCCGCTGAACCGGATTCCGGTCTTTGTCCGCGCCGGCGCTTTACCCGATTTCCGGCTGCCCTGACAGATCAAAAGCAAGATCATACCGGCAGCGCTGGCAAGCCTGGCGAATGACCCGACGAATTACTGACAGTAAACCTGCAGGGCATCGCGCAGGAATTCCGCACAGCCCTCGGCGATGTCGTCGTAATATTTTCGAAAACGCGGATCATCGACATAAGATTGCGCCAGCCCAAGATGCGCTTCTTTCGAGTAATGCTGCCAAAAATACCCCAGCCATTCCCGATGCAGGGCACAGACCTTCTGGGCCAGCTCGCCGGCCGGGTCGCCCTGCGCATAGGCCAGTTTCAAGGATTCATTGATGCGGCGGGACAGATCCTGGGTTTTCTCATATTGCTCGGTCGTCAATCCCATCATTTTGGCATTGCTGGCCTCGACAACAGCGTCACCGTATCTAGCCCGGATTTCCCGGCCATACTGCTTTTCGTTTTCCTCAATCAGCTTCTGCTTAAAACCGGTAAACTTTTCCTGATCGCTCATGATGGTTTCCCCTTTCGCTGCGGCAATGGTTTTCTCCAGATTGGCAATTAACCGATCGATCTGATCCCTTTTGGCTTTCATTGCCGACAGATGGCCCTGCAGCGCCACGATGCCGTCATAATTTTTCGACCCGATCAACCTTTTAATCTCATCAAGCGGCACACCGAGTTCGCGGTAAAATAAAATCTGCTGGAGGCGATCGATTTCCTGGGGCCCGTACACGCGATAACCGTTGCTGCTGATCCTTTTCGGAGCAAGCAGTTCGATTTCATCGTAGTAGTGCAAGGTCCGGACGCTGATCCCCGCCAGTTTTGCCAGCTTGTTGATGCTATACTCCAAAGATCCCCCTTCTGAATACAAGTCGTATTCAAAATAAAATTAACTCTGCCTCTAATATAAAGGATGACGCTACGTTATAGTCAAGAGGTAGTCATACAACAATTTCGCTGCTAACAAATTTTTAGCAAATATATGTAACCACAAAGCACTTTTCTTCATGGACTGAACATGATACGTAATATGCAGCAATATAATTGAGAAACATTCTCAATTTAATTGCTTTTATTTTTCGCTTAGTGTATTATAGATTCAAACATGACTTTCGGAGGGATGAAGTATGCTTCTTCAGTTTTATTTTTCAAATTACAAATCATTTGAGGGGGACACTACCCTTGATATGCGCGCAAGTGGCAGCAATGAATTAGCTACACATGTTCGATTGGTTGGAAATGATAAGGTTTTACCAATTGCTGCAATCTATGGTGCAAATGCCAGCGGCAAGTCAACGGCTTATTCAGCATTTGAATTTATGACTTCTTATGTTGTTCGGTCGTTTTATTTTAGTGAGGACAATAATGAGAAAAACCTCTCACATTTAGTGCTTAAGCCATTTGCCATGAGTGATAGTAAAGATAAATCAAGCGAATTTGAAATTTATTACGTTGTGTCGTCTGAAGGAAGAGACAAATACTATAATTATGGATTTATACTTGATAAAGATGGTGTTTGTGAGGAATGGTTAAAGACAAATTCTAAAACTGGTATTTTTCGAAATTTGGAATATAAAACTGTTTTTTACCGACAGAGAAATAAAGACATTGAGTATAACGTAAATCTAAAAAAGTATAGTCAAAACCTAGAGATATCTTTAGATGAGAGGGTATTGTTAGTATCACTTGGTGCAAAACTTAAGGTAAAGGATTTGGTTGCAGTTCGCGATTGGTTTATGGCCAATGAGCCGATTGATTGCAGTAATTTTCTTTATGATGGGATTCTATCCAAGAGATTGCCCAAAGGGATCGTGGATGATAATGAAGCAAGAGCCAGGCTGCTTGATTTTATGCACTCTTTTGATCGTTCTATTGTTGATTTTGAATTCAAAAAGTATCCAAAATCAGAGGAACGTAACAAAGACGCTTATCAAGTTTTCGCTGTTCATAGTTATAACAATTCTGATGATCTAGTGAGAATTCCTTTTGATGATGAGTCATCAGGGACGATCAAAATGTTTTCACTCTATCAAGTGCTTAATGATGTTTTAAATAAGGGCAGCATTTTATTTGCCGACGAAATAGATATAAAGCTTCACCCGTTGTTAATGAGGAATATCATCTTGACATTTGCAGATCCTGAAAAAAATCCCAATAATGCTCAGTTGATATTCACTACGCACAATACGATTTATATGGATATGGGCCTGTTAAGACGGGATGAAATCTGGTTTACAGAGAAGAACAATAATGTTTCGGAACTCTATTCACTAAGTGATTTCATGGAGCCGAATGGAATGAAAATACGCAAAGATGCAAATTATGAAAAGAATTATCTTCTTGGAAATTATGGTGCAGTTCCCGATCTTTCAAATTTACTGGGAGGTCGAAATGATGAATAATCGGCCAAACAGATTGGAAAAGAGGCGCGATCAAAGGGATTAACAACAAAGTCTCTTATTCAATTACTCTCCAATATCCGGTTTCCTTCGAACCGATTCTTTCAATGTATCCATTCGTCCGAAGAAAAGCCAGGTTGTTCTCTACAGCGGTTTCACTGATAGAAAGAATGGAAATCAATTCTGCTATCGTGATATTGGGATTATCACTCATCTCAGTGATGATTCTCTGCCTTCTGGCATTTAGCATCTTCTTTGTATCGATAATCTTATCCTTATTCCCAATCATATCCCCAACTTTATTCCCAACCGCATGAATTCGGTTAAATGGAATCGTAACTACGATAGAGTTTTCTCTGAATGAAAAGGCGTCTTTGCCATAGGTTTCGGTAATCTTTGGAACACCTCTGCCTGACTTCTCACTGATATGCAGCTGCAGGAAGATCTCCGACAGCTTATCATTCACAGGAACAGATTCACCCTGATAAAAGCCCTCCATTGTCTGAGCTGGTGCAAGCGTTCCTCTTGATAATATTTCAATTCTATCCGAGAAAACCGATATCATAGGTTCATTGCCTCCGACCCAATAGTTGTGGAGCACTGCATTGATAACCGCTTCACGAAACGCCTGATTATCAAACAGGGGAATATCCTTACGCTCCACCACTCGATCTGTTTCATCCGTCTGGATCAAATTTAACACATCTCCGTTAAACTTCTATTGCGCCCCGGCTCAAAACTGGACGATTATATCTGCCGTATCCTGCCAGTCCCGCAGAATGACAAGCTCCTGCTCCTTGTCAAATAAATGATAGTCCTTGCCGTTGACCAGAACCCGCCGCATTTTCCGGCCGTCCGGATGGCGCAAGCGGACATAAGTTTCCGCCGGGATCCGCCGGGTCGGCATCTTGATCGAGGCATGCAGGATCGCCGGATCGGCAACGCACTCGATGTAAAAGTCCAATTCGCCGAAGGCGCTGGCCAAGCCGCTGACCTTGATGGTCTGGCCGTAAGCATACCATTGCCGCGGCGCGCCCGGACAGATCCAGAGATTGCGGCCGTCTTCCCGGACCAGGTAATTTCTTAGCCAGACCAAGAACTGGGCTTCATCCGGGGTCTTGAAGAACGGCCCGAAACCGCTGCCCAGTTCGGCAACGGGGTGCTCGCTGAAGACCATAACATCCGGGTACAGGTGCTGGCCGATGTTGTTATACAGGGCGCGGATGGCATGGGCGGTCTGGCCGCGGGCGAGATAAGCCAGCCCATTATTGAGAACGTTGGCCTGGATGGTGACGCCGCCCCGGCTGAACCAGTACTTTTCCAGGTCCACGGCCCGGCCGTAATTGCGGCTGACAAACAGGTTGTCCTCCTGGTCGTTCAGGATCCAGGTCACTTTTTCGTCGTTGGGATCGAGGACCAGGCCGTCGACCAGGTGCAGCGGCCCGTAACCGGCTTCCCGGAACCAGCCCCAATCCCGGCCGCGGATGGCCGTCCGCGTCGGCACGTGCGGAATATAGCTGCCATCTGGGATTTGCACAACCGGGGACTCTTCCATGGCTCGCTGCACGGCCGCCCGGATGTCCTGGCGATAAGCTTTACCTTCGCACTCAAGCCTGGCCGCTTCGGGATGCCCGATATCCGCCAACGCCCGGGCGATGCGCAGGATGCCACCGCAGGCCTGGCCGTTGACGGCAAACCAGTACTGCCACTCGCTGTTGTCTTCCAGGTGCCCCATCGGCAGCAGGCCATACTGGTGGATGCGGCTGCCGTCCTCATCGGCCAGCATGGTCGCCCGGCGCTCCCGGAAAACGAATTCGCAGGCCTGGATCAAACAGGGCGCCGCGCGCCGCAGCCAATCCCGGTCGCCGCTGAGAAAGTAATGGTCGGCCAGGCAGCTCATCAGGCAGCCATGATCCAGATTGTAGCCGAACACGCCCAGGGCCATTTCTCCGGCGTCAAAGTTGACCGCGACCAGGGCGCCCTCGGCCGATGTGAAATTGCCGTCCGGCATCTGCGCGCCTTGCGTGCGTATAAAGGTATCCAGGTATTTTTCGGCATGGCGGTGATACCCGAGCAGATCGAGCAGACGGATCTGCATGCAGGCCTCGTTGCCGCAGACATCGTAGGCATAGGAGCCGGCGGGAACCAGATAATTGCCGGAATCGGGATCCCGGTTGGCGGTCATCATAATATGCCAGGGCACGGCTTTCAGGAAAGATTCCAGGATCGGGTCCGGCAGACCGACCTGCGCCCCCCGGCCGTGAAAGCCCTGCCAGAAGGCCGCGACTTCCTCCAGTTTGCGGTCAAAGGACAGGCCCCCGGCGATTTTCCGGCCGCCTGCCAGCGAATAGGTCGTAAACGGGATCAAGAGATCTATTTCATGGCTGGCGAAGCCCGGCAGCTCGATTTCGTAGGTCAGGGCGTTGGCAATCGCCGTCGTCAGCGGTGGCTCCTGAGGGGTGTCGCCGAAATGCGTAAAATGGTTGCGGTCGATCGTCATGGCGCTGGTGATGATGCCGCCTTCCGACAGCGGCTGGACCTTCAGCCGGCCCTGGCCCTTCTGGTCAAAGTGCAGCCGGTATCTGGGCTCCGGGTAGGTCTGCACTTTCCAGCCGTCTTTGACCGACTCCGCGGGGGCGACCCTGCCCAGGGCCACCAGATCATCGCCTTCCAGCTGCAGCTCCTCGGCCGGCGTGATATCGAGGGACAAGACAATCTTTTTACGGCCTTCGGTCGTGTTGCGAATTTTCAAGCGAACCAGGGCCGCGAGGTCTTCATCGCCGGCGATACCGTCCGGACCGGCGACCGGGCCGTTGATCAGGGCGCCGAAAGCCGTCTGGGTGAACTCGATCTCGCGGTCTTCCCATTGGGTCAGATAGACCGGGAGCTGCGGCGCTAGCATCCATTGCCGGCTGGCATCCTTGCGTTGGCGGAAGTCAACCGGATCGCCGGTGCCGAAGCGGAAGTGGATGCTATTGCCGGCCCAGCGAACTTTCGCGGCGTCGCGCCCAGCCATTTTGACCAGGTGCTTGTCGGCAAAAATCTCGCCGTTATAGCGCAAAGCAAATTTCTGCCGGACCCCTTCCCAGCCCAGTATCGTATACCGCCCAAAGGGAGCCTGTTTCGTGACGTCGAGCGGGGGAATCTCGGCTGCCGCGCGGGCGTAGGACTGCTCCGGTTCTTCGGCGACCCGGCTGTAAATCGGCTTCCGGCCGGTTTGAACCTGCCCGATTGCTTTTTGCCAGTCGGCATCAGGCAGCGGACGGCTCGCCAGGACGCCATAGTCCTTAATCCAGATCGGCCCCGACGCCAGATCGGCGGCCAGGAAGGTCAAATTGCGGGTTTGGGACCGCAGGGTGAGCAGGGTTTGATCGCCCGGGGCCCGACTGCCGACAGTCATCTGGAAATTGACCCGGATCCCTTTGGGTGTGCCGGCGGTTTGACAGATCCAGCTCTGATCGGGATTCAGGATGTCGCCAGCCTGGAAAGCGACCGGTTCCAGCGCCAGGATGCTGCCGTTGGTGATCTGGAGGCTGCCGGACCAGTTTTCCTGGGCGCCCAGGCAGCCAAACCGGATTTCCGCGGCTTGCTCTTCGAGATGCGCGGTTCCTTGAATCTTGACGGAGGAAAGGACCGGCCTGATGTTCCCTTTAATAGCCAGGCGCACTTTCAGCGTTTTCCGATAAGTCACGTTATATTCTTCGGCCCATTCGAGCCGGAGGTCGTCTTTGATTTCCGTAATATCCAACGGATCAAAAGAAAAAGCCTGCGTCAGGCCGCCGGCGTTGACGTCGCCGCGGGCCCAAATCCATTGCCCCTGCCGCGGGTCCTCGGTTTCGATCCAGGCGCTGCGCGCGCCCTGCCAGCGTTCCGGCATCGGCGTCGGCCAATGGCTGTTCCAGTACAGGATCCGGACATCGCGCGGATCGGGCAGGGATGCGGCATCGGCGTAAACGAGCTCGACGCCCGCGACTTCCCGCGGTTCATCCCACTCAAAGCCAATTGACCAGGTGCCGGATTCCGGATGCCAGACGGGAAGCCAAACCATCCCGACGTCATCAATCGCCTGCGGATTGATCTGCGGATGGAGCGGGAAATATGTCATCCCGCTTCTCTGAGTGTCATTCCAATCAAAAGCCTGGCCCCATTCCGTCAGGTTGATCGGGGGCTTGTCAGGATTTTTCATCATAGATATAACCTCATTCTGTGATCAAGTACCG
>DOFA01000142.1 GCA_003532195.1 Clostridiales bacterium | reverse complement strand
GAGAGGAGCAGCGCCATGCCTAATCTGTCATTGAAAAAGGTCGCCATGCCGGAACAGGATCCTCGGGTTCGCAACCAGAATTTCTCGGAAGTATCCCAGGGTTATACGCCGGAGATGGCCATCGAGGAAGCCCAGCGCTGTCTGCAATGCAAGAACAAACCCTGCATGGCCGGCTGTCCGGTCAATGTCCGGATTCCTGAATTCATTGACCTGGTCGCGGCCGGCGATTTTGGCGCCGCCTATGATCTGATCCTGACCACCAACAGCCTGCCGGCAGTCTGCGGTCGGGTCTGCCCGCAGGAANNCGATGGCAAACCGGCCTGCAAAACCAAATAAAGTACCCACCAACCACCGCAAGGTTGCGGTGATCGGTTCAGGCCCGGCCGGGCTTTCCTGTGCCGGCGACCTGGCTCAGCGCGGCTATGAGGTGACAATCTTCGAAGCCTTGCATGTTCCGGGCGGCGTGTTGATGTACGGCATTCCGGAATTCCGGCTGCCTAAAGCCCTGGTTCAGAAGGAGATCAATAATCTGCGCCAAATGGGTGTGGACATCCAGACCAATATGGTCATCGGTAAGATTTACGCCCTCGACGAACTGATGGAACTGGGGTATGAAGCCATCTTTATCGGTTCCGGAGCCGGCCTGCCCAGTTTCATGCGCATCCCGGGCGAAAACCTGAACGGCGTTTATTCCGCTAATGAATTTCTGACCCGGATCAATCTGATGAAAGCATACCAGTTTCCGTCCAGCGACACTCCGGTCAAGGTCGGACGGCGCGTGGCTGTCGTCGGCGGCGGCAACGTGGCGATGGATGCCGCCCGCTGCGCCAAGCGCCTGGGCGCTGATGAGGTCACCATCATTTATCGCCGGTCAGAAGCTGAAATGCCGGCGCGTATCGAAGAGGTTCACCATGCCAGGGAAGAGGGTATTATTTTCCGCTTGCTGACCAACCCCACCCGCATTCTGGGCACGGACAGCGGTTGGGTCCGGGCGGTTGAATGTGTGGAGATGGAATTAGGTGAAGCCGACAGTTCCGGCCGCCGTCGTCCGGTCGTCAAGAAAGGTTCGGAATTCCAGATCGAGATTGACACCATCGTCATTGCGATCGGAACCAGCCCCAACCCGCTGATCAAATCAACGACACCAGGACTAGAGACCCAGCGCTGGGGCGGCATCATTGTCGACGAGGCTACCATGGCCACCAGCAAGGAAGGCGTCTATGCCGGCGGCGATGCCGTGACCGGGGCCGCGACAGTCATCCTGGCCATGGGCGCCGGTAAAACAGCTGCCCAGGCGATCGACGACTACCTGAATAAAAAACATCAAGCTGACGGCTGACGCTCTTTTATTCCCAATCCCGCGTTGTTCCATAACACTATTGAGCCATAACCCGGATTGACAGAATTTGTTTATCCGGGTTATAATTTTATTTGTAATCAAGTTACACATAGTGTAACATAATTCAAACAACTGGAGGCCCCATGGCGGATAGCGCCTTACAGACCGTTGACCGAGCTTTAGCCATACTCGAACTTCTGGCAGACCATCCAGAAGGCTTGAGACTGGTTGATATCGCCGCTGCGATGAGCTTGAACAAAGTGACCGTTCATCGGCTGCTGGCCACGCTGCTGGCACGAGATTTCGTTGAGAAACGGGAAGACAGCGGCCGATATCTGCCTGGACTGCGCCTGGTAGAAATCAGCAGCCGGCGCCTGAACAGCCTCGAGCTGAAAACCGAAGCCCAGCCCTGGCTGCGCCGCCTGGTCGGTCTGGCCGGCCAGCCGGTCCATCTGGCTATACTCGACCAGAATGAAATTGTCTATATCGAAAAAATAGAAACCGTCCATTCACTGCGCATGTACTCGCAGATCGGTAAACGCAGTCCAGTATACTGCACGGCCCTGGGGAAAGTGCTGCTGGGTGCGTTTACCGATCCGGAAGCGGCCGCGATCTTGCAGCGGGCAGGCATTCACGCTTATACACCGATGACCTTGACTGATCCGCAGCTGATCCTGGACGAGGTCCGGGAAGCACGCCGGTGCGGTTATGCGCTGGACCGCCAGGAGCATGAGCCCGGCGTCTTCTGTGCTGCGGCCCCGGTCCATGATTACCGCGGGCAGATTATCGCTGCGGTCAGCACAGCCGGCAGCCGGCAGGATTTTCTTAATGACCCGGCAAGTCCGCTGATTGGCTGGCTTCTGGAAACCGCAGCCGCTGTTTCCCGTCGGATGGGATATGTTGAACCGGAAAAATAAATCCTGGAGCACAGGCGTCTTGCGATGCCGCTAAACAATACACTTCACGAGGAGGCTGAAAAATGAACAAGAAAGTTGTTACCTTCGGCGAAATAATGATTCGCCTGAAATCGCCCGGATTTGAGCGGCTGGGCCAGTCGCCGATTCTGGAGATGACCTTCGGCGGCGGCGAGGCCAATGTCGCTGTGTCGGCCGCCAATTTTGGCCTGAACGCCGCCTTTGTCACCGCACTGCCGGACAATGACCTGGCGGAGGCCTGCCTGGGCGAGCTGCGCCGGTTTAATGTTGATGTCTCCGGAGTTCGGCGCAGCAAAGGACGTTTCGGTGTGTATTATGTGGAGACCGGATCGAACCAGCGCCCGTCCAAAGTCATTTATGACCGGGACGGCTCTGCGATCTCCCTCTGCCAGCCGGGCGATTTCGATTGGGACAATCTGCTTGACGGCGCAGACTGGTTTCATGTGACCGGCATCACCCCGGCCTTGAACCAGGCATGCGCCGACTTGACCCGCGAAGCGCTTCTGGCTGCCCGCCGCAAGGGCGTCAAGACGTCGATCGACTTGAATTACCGGGCCAAGCTCTGGAAATACGGCAAAAAAGCCTGTGAGGTCATGCCGGAGCTGGCTCGCCTGGCGGATGTCCTGGTTGCCAACGAGGAGGACTGCCAGAAGACACTCGGTTTGGAAGCCACCGCTGACGTTGAGTCTGGCAAACTTGCCGATGCAGCTTACGCCGGATTGACCAGCCTGGTCTTGAAGGAATATCCCAATCTGGACCTGGTGGCGGTCACCTTGCGGGAGAGCCGGAGCGCCGACCACAACGACTGGTCGGCTTGCCTGGATGACCGCCGCGGCTATTATCGCAGCCGCCGCTATGAAATCCATGATATCGTTGACCGCGACGGCGGCGGGGATTCGTTCAGCGGCGGATTGATTTACGGCCTGCTGCAATATGGCGATCCGCACAAGGCCCTGGAATTCGCCGCGGCTGCCAGCTGCCTGAAACACAGCATACCCGGCGATTTCAACCGGATAACGGCTGCTGAGGCCGAAAAACTGATGCAGGGCAGCGCTTCCGGGCGGGTCCTGCGCTGATGCCGGAAATGCCGGAACAAGAGGTGCCCGTATGATGAAAATCGACTCTGACTCAATCGCCGGACTTATCCGGGAATGCCGGATCATCGCCATTGTGCGCAACTTGCCGGCTGCGCAGCTGGCGCCGGTTTTTGAGGCGCTGGCGAACGGCTGCATCCGTCTGATCGAAGTGACCATGAACTCAACCGGCGCCGCTGACCAGATCAAACAAGCCAACAGGCTTTTCGGCGACCGCATGCTGATCGGCGCCGGCACAGTCACGTCATGCGAACGTGCGTCGGCAGCGATCGATGCCGGCGCTTGCTTTCTGGTTACGCCCAACCTCGATCTTGCAGTGCTGAAACTGGCCCGTTCCAGAAAGTGCCCGGTCATACCGGGCGTCATGACTCCGACGGAAATGATGCAGGCGAGGCAGGCCGGGGCGACTGTCCTGAAACTCTTTCCGGCCAGCCACTTGGGAACGGCCTATGTCCGGGATATCCTCTCGCCTCTGGACGACCTGCAGCTGGTGGCGGTCGGCGGAGTCACCGCGGCCAATGCCGGCGACTGGATTGCCGCCGGCTGCATCGGCGTCGGCATGGGCAGCAGTCTCGTCGACTCCAGCCTGATTAAAAATCTGGACTATTCTGGTCTGCAAGAACTCGCCGCCGGGCTGCTGCGCCGCCTGACCTGAATAAAATTCTCATTGACCGGGAACCGCCGGCTTGATAAACTGATTTTGACCGATTTCGAATAACGGAAAGCGAGAGGAGACAAGCATGCGCTATGTTCGATTTGCCCGCGACGGGCAAAACTTCTGGGGAATCCTGGTTAGGGACGAACTCATCCAGCCCCTGACTGCAGCGCCTTACCTGCATGGTGTGCCCAAGGGGCCGTCGGTGCCGCTGCAAGCCGTTCATTTGCTTGCTCCCTGCGAGCCGGGCAAGATTGTCGCGGTAGGTAAGAATTACCATGACCATATCCAGGAGTTTGACAGCCAGGTTCCGGAAAACCCGATTTTATTCATTAAACCTGTGACCTGTGTCAACGATCCGGAAGCCTTGATTGTTTTGCCGCCAAAAACGCTGTCGCGGCAGATCGACTACGAAGGGGAACTGGCCCTGGTGATCGGCAGGACAGCCAGGAACATTCCGGCGTCCCAGGCCCGGCATTATATCTTTGGCTATACCTGCCTCAATGATGTTACAGCTCGCGATATCCAGAAAAAAGACGGCCAATGGACCCGGGCAAAGAGTTTTGACGGCTTTGCGCCGGTCGGGCCGCTCCTGACCGACGAGGTTGATCCGGACAACCTGACGATCAGGACCCGGCTGAACGGGCATATTGTCCAGCAATCATCGACCAGCCACCTGATCTGGCCGGTCAGCGATCTGCTTGCCTTTATATCCGAAACTATGACTTTACTGCCGGGCGACATCATTACAACCGGCACCCCTTCCGGAGTCGGCCCCATGGAAGACGGCGACCTGGTGGAAATCAGCATTCAAGGCATCGGCTGCCTGCGCAACCGGGCAAAGGCCAGCCAATAATACAAATTTTCCACCCCGCTGGACAGCAAGACCGGTTCTGATTAAAGCTCGTTCGGCAATTGCTGTTGCCGGCGGGCTTTTTCCTGATACATCAGAAGATCAACCTGGCGCAAATACTGGTCTGCCGTCAGATCAGATTTCGGATCATATATCGCTCCGCCCATGCTCAGTTCCAGCCGGTAGGGCAGGATGCTGTTTTGATTGTAGCGGTCAAATTCCCGATAAATCCTTCGAATTGCCGATTGCAGCGCCGCATCGTCGGAGAGCTCAAGCAGCAGATAGAATTCATCGCCGCCAAAACGGGCGATCAGGTCGTCTTTGCGCAGTATGCGCTGTAAAATCTGTACGGTATTTTGCAAGGCTTCATCACCGGCTTTGTGGCCAAACTGGTCGTTGATTTTTTTGAAGCGGTCCAGATCGCACAGGATGACGGCAAAACTGCGATCACTGCCGATGCCCCGGATCCGGTTGGTGATGATCTGCTGAAAATGCCGCCGGTTGTATGTTCCGGTCAGAAAATCCGTGTTCAAGCCGCGATCCTGGATGTTCAGGTAAACGATCAAGACCGAAATCATGGTCGACGTCCAATTCAACGATAATCCATAGAACAGGACTTGCAGGATGGACCCGATGACCGGCGGCAGGGCATACAGCAGCATCGCCCAGTAGGTGCGCCGTTCCAGCTGTTTTCGGTTGAGCAGCACCATCAGGCAGGTTGCTCCGAGTATGCCGTAAATGATGATCATGTGGATGAAGAAACCGGGGCTTCGATGATAATAATTGGCGGCATCAACAGAATAGAAGAAGCCGGTCCAGAGCGAGGCAATGGACAGGAAGGTGTTTACCAGCAGCGGCAAGGCAAGTCCGACGATCAGTTTTTTCAAATGCCTGTAGTTGTGGAATATCTGGAAATGGGCGTAGAGAAACCAGACAATGGGCGGCATAGGCGACATCATGTACAAGAGCATGTTGGCGGCCAGATTGGCTTGCCGGTAAGCAGGGCTGGCCTGGCCCGAAATCGAAGCGTCAAAAACCCAGCCGAAAGAATCAAGCAGAATGAGCAGCATGTTCAGCAGGATCAGCAGATAGAACAGACGCTGCTGGATCAAGGCTTTTTCATACTTGCGCCGGTATGTGAATAAAAGTATGGCCAGAATGATCAGGGCAAACAGGTTGGTGTCAATGAGCCTTACCAGATTGATCGTTTCCATCAGTCTACCCCGACAGGTTGTTATGCATTTTGCCAGCTAAAGTTCGAATCTGCATTGCCCGTCCGGACAGGCATGATCACCGATTATAGCATGCGCGGATTGTTTTGCCAATTGACAGCTCATGAAACCTCGGTTATGCTGGTTTTATATCCGTGCTCGGGCACGCAATTCAATGAAGTCCAATGGGAGCGGAATTATGGGTTTATCGATCCGACAGATCGCCGACCTGGCCGGCGTATCGCGCGGCACGGTTGATCGGGCCCTCAACAATCGGCCCGGCATCAATCCGCAAGTCAAAGCGAAAATCCTCGCCCTGGCTGCCGAGACTGGTTTTAGAACCAATCGGGCTGGCAAGATACTTGGCATTCGCAAGACACCCCTGACAATTGGTATCCAGATGCCTTCGATCGGCAATGAGTTTTTCCGGGAAGTCCGGTGCGGCATTGACCGGGCGGCAGCTGAACTGGCGGATTATGGCCTGACCCTTTCGATCCGGGAGATGAAAGGATTCTCAGTGGGCACGCAGATCACGCAAATCCGTTCTTTGCTGGCTGAAGGTGTTAACGGACTGGCATTGGCGCCGGTTGACCATCCGGACGTGATTGCTTTGCTGGAAGATCTGGCGGCAGCCCGGATTCCGGTCATGACGATGAATACGGATATCGCCGGCGGCCCGCGGCTGGGCTATGTCGGCAATGACTATACGCGCAGCGGAGCGATCGCTGCCGGCATCTTGGGCCTGATGACGGATGGGCGCCCGCTGCGGACCCTGATTGTCACAGGTTCGAAGCAGGTCTTAGGCCATAACCAAAGGATTTCCGGTTTCTGCCAGGCCATCCGACAGCGCTATCCCCAGATTTCAATCCTGGATATCCTGGAGAATCAGGATGACGACCGGCGTTCCGGTCAGATCGTCCGGGAAGCCCTGGCTCGCTGGCCCGAAATCGACGCCATCTACCTGACGGCCGCCGGCGTGGCCGGCGCCTGCCAGGCCTGCCAGGAATTCGCCGGCGGGCGGCAGATCGAGCGGCAGGTCAGAATCGTCTGCAATGACCAGACGCCCGGAATCATGCCCTACCTGCTTGATGGAACCATCGCCGCCTCGATCGGTCAGGAGCCGTTCCGGCAGGGATATGAACCGGTCAGGCTGTTGTTTGAATATCTCCTCGACGGCACGCTGCCGCCGCCCCTGACGCTAACCCGCAACGAGATCATGATTTATGAGCATTTTTTTAAGGAGGCCTTATGAAAAATTCATGTCTGATTGGAATCGATGTCGGCACATCCGGAGTTAAAGTTCTGGCTTTGTCGGACCGCGGCGCCATTATCACTTCCGCGGTCGAAGAATACCCGTTATATATGCCGCAGGCTGGCTGGACCGAACAAGATCCGTCCGACTGGTGGGAGGCGACAATTCGCGCCTTGCGCAGGGTTTTACTGGCCTGCGGGGATTATCCGGCTGTTTCGGTCGGACTTTCCGGCCAGATGCACGGTATGGTTGCCCTGGACGGCAATGATCAGGTTATTCGCCGGGCGATTCTCTGGAATGACCAGCGCACGGACAAGCAGTGCCGGGAAATCATTGAGCTGGCCGGCGGATTGGCCGGCTTGCTCCAACTGACCAACAACACGATGCTGACCGGCTATACCGGAGGTAAAATCCGCTGGCT
>DOFA01000280.1 GCA_003532195.1 Clostridiales bacterium | reverse complement strand
GCGGGAGAAAGCGCCGAAAAGCCTGGGAAAAAGATGCGACAGGAGGGAAAGATTATGCAAGTCATCATGGCCAACGGTCAGATCGAAGAACATGCCTTCGCGGAGGAAATCGGGCGTACCGCACTGCGGCATACCGCGGCGCACGTCCTGGCCCAGGCGGTTAAGCGGCTGTATCCCCAGACCATGCTGGCCATCGGGCCGGCGATCAAGGATGGTTTCTACTATGACTTTGACCGGGAAACCCCGTTCACTGAACCGGAATTGGCGCAGTTGGAGACGGCGATGCAGGCGATTGTCCGGGAAAACCTGAAACTCGAGCGCTTCACGCTTCCCCGAGCCGAGGCGGTCCGGCTGATGGAAAGCCGCGGCGAACCTTACAAAATCGAACTGATCCGCGACTTGCCGGAGGAAGCGGAACTTGTCTTTTTCCAGCAGGGCGAATATGTTGATCTTTGCGCCGGGCCGCATGTGACCGCGACTGCCGCCGTCAAAGCCTGCAAGCTGACGGCGGTCGCCGGAGCTTACTGGCGCGGCAGCGAGAAGAACAAAATGTTGACCCGCATTTACGGAACCGCCTTTGCCAATCCGCAAGAACTCGCGGATTATCTCGGGCGCCTTGAGGAAGCCAAGCGGCGCGACCACCGCAAGCTGGGCCGGGAATTGGGCCTCTTCGCGCTGATGGACGAGGGCCCCGGCTTCCCGTTTTTCCTGCCCAAAGGCCTGACCGTCAAGAACGAACTGATCCGGTACTGGCGGGAGATCCATACCCGCGAGGGCTATCTGGAAATCAGCACGCCAGTCCTGCTGAACCGCGAACTCTGGCAAACATCGGGCCATTGGGATCTCTACCATGAGAACATGTACACCACGTCCATTGATGAAACCGATTTCGCAATTAAACCGATGAACTGCCCAGGCGGTATGCTGGTCTACAAGATGGAGCCGCATTCCTATCGCGACCTGCCCCTGAAAATCGGCGAATTGGGGCTGGTTCACCGGCATGAAAAATCCGGCGTCCTGCATGGCCTGATGCGGGTGCGCTGCTTTACGCAGGACGACGCGCACATTTACATGACCGAGGAGCAGATCACCGGCCAGATCCAGGCGGTGGCGCGCCTGATCGATGAAGTCTACCGTAAATTCGGTTTCCAGTATCATGTCGAGCTTTCCACAATGCCGGAACACCACCTGGGCACGCCGGCCGAGTGGGAATTGGCTATCAGTAGCTTGAAGGACGCTCTGGACACCCTTAATCTGCCTTATGGGATCAACGAAGGCGACGGTGCGTTTTATGGCCCGAAGATCGATTTCCATCTCGAAGATTCCCTGGGCCGGACCTGGCAATGCGGCACGATTCAGCTCGATTTCCAGCTGCCGCTGCGTTTCGACGCCCAATACACCGGCGCCGATGGCCAGAAGCACCGCCCGATCATGATCCACCGGGTGATTTATGGATCGCTGGAACGGTTCATCGGCATCCTGATCGAGCATTACGCCGGTAAATTCCCCACCTGGCTCGCGCCGGTGCAAGTCTGCCTGCTGCCGATCGCCGACCGGCATTTCCCCTATGCCGACCGTCTCGCCGCTGATTTGCGGCGCCAGGGCGTGCGTTGTGAAATCGACCGTCGGCCGGAAAAAATTGGTTTTAAAGTACGCGAGGCCCAAATGCAGAAAATTCCTTATATGCTGGTTATCGGCGATCAGGAGACGGCCGCCGGTTCGGTCGCTGTCCGCCGCCGGGACGGCGCGGCCGGCGAGACACAGGATGCGGCGGCGTTCATCCGGACAATCACAGCTGAAATCAGCGCGCGGGAATAATTACGCGGCGCCTGAAAACCCTACCTGCTCAGCGGGATGGGAAAGTGGTATTACAGATTAAAGACAAAGACCAGAATCATGGCGACAATGCCGACCAGGGCGAGGAGCACACCTTTGTTCTTGCTTTCCTGGCCTTTCATATTACGGAAATGGATCCAGGCGCCGGCGAGCGTGAGGAGCAGCGGCAGCGCCAGACCGACCGCCTTGGGCATGGTGTTCCCGGCCGATCCGTCCAGGGTGATCTGCGTCACTAAAGTGTCCGGAAGCAGCATGATGCCCAGAACCAGGCCAACGACCGCCGCTGCGATCATGAGGAGAATCAGGATCGTTCTGATATTTAATTTGTGCATACTGTTCCTTTCTGATTTCCGCCGCAACAGGCTGGATCATGGGATGAATCGTACCACTGGCAGTAGCGCCGGTCAAGAAACCGGACAACCTCGGTTATAGCGTCGAGCTTGCCCTATATGGCACAATGACCCGCCACAACGGCAAGAAAATTCTTAGGATTGATCATGATCGGACAGCGCTGCCAACATCTGCGCATAAGTCACCAGATGAAGCCGGGAATCGGATTTTGCTCGTTTGAGAAGCGAATCTGAAAAGCCGCTTTTACTGAAGAGAAAATATTCTTTTTTCGCCAGCCAGCAGGCGCCCCTTTTCGATAAGTTCGAGATAAACAGATTCCAGCAGTAAGCCATTGCGCCACTTTGCTTCACCCAGAATCGTACCGCCGGAGCCAAGGCTGACATAATCGATCTCGACTTCCTGACGCCTGACAGGATCGCTGCCCCACCACCGGCCTTCCTCCGTAATCAGGCAGATCATTTTTTGCCTTACAGATGGCAACTGCATATACTCAAAAACAATTTCCTCAAAAATGCAGCCCATAAAGGCAGGAATTTGACCCTGTACAGCCGCGTAATAAATTTCTTTTCCCCGATCCGTTTCGACATAGCGTTGATACGGCTGGACAAACCTATACCAGAAACGGTACATCTGATCGCTGACTTGATACAGAGGTTTACCGGAACCCTGTTTGCCGACCGAAAATTCTTTGCTGACAATATGCAAATCAATGAGCGATTTTAAGTATACATTCATATCATATTGTAAATCGTAATCAAGTAAATCATAATATACCAAATCGTAATATACTATATTGAAGTGATACATACAGACAGACCAGGCATTCTTAACGAGTGAGCCAGGCGTGACCGAGCCTCGGTATGTCCCGTATTGAATAATTCCTCCGTCCGGGCTAAGATTGTTCTATTAAGCAGGCTGGCCACGGTAAAATGAATACCGCCGGTAACTTGCGGATGAACTGGAGAACATGCCGGATGAAGAAGAAAATCAGCTTTTTTATCGCTTATGCCCATAAGAACAATCGTCTGGCCGCCGACCTGTGCGAGAGACTCAAAGATCATTTTCAAGCTTCAAAGAACTTTGAATGCACAACCTGGCGGGATGTGGACCTGCTCCCCGGCGAAGAGTGGGACGCCCGCATCCGCGCCAGCATCGACCAGTGCGATTGCGGCATTTTACTGGTCAGCGTTCCATTCCTGATATCGAACTATATTAAAAACGTCGAACTGCCAAGCCTGATGCGCCCGGATAAAGTGATCATTCCGGTCGGCCTGCGGAAGATCGATTTTGATCATCACGATCTGCACGGCCTGGAAAAACTCCAGATCTACCGCTATGCGAAACCGGACAGCGCGAAGCTTCATTTCTTTTCCGAATTGGACGACGAAGGGCGCGAGGATTTCGTACTCGACCTGTTTATTCAGATTGAGAACCGGCTGCTGACCGATTGACAGATAATCACTGCCATGTTACGCTCGCCTTAAAACGCTTTAAATCGAGGTGATGGCTGCTGATTACCCTGAAAGATATTGCCCGGGCTGCCGGAGTATCCGAGGCGACCGTTTCGCTGGCGCTGAGCGGCAGCAGCCTGGTCAAGGCTGAGACCCGTGAAAAAGTCGTCGCGCAGGCAGCGCAGATGGGCTACACGCCCAACCGGATCGCCCAGGGTCTGGCCCGGCGGAAAAGCGGCGCGCTGGGTTTGGTCGTACCCGACATTGAAAGCATGTTTTACGGCAAAATTGTCCGCTATGTCGACGACTTTGCCAGTCGAAGCGACTACCAGCTGATCCTGGCCATTTCCAACGACCGACAGGAGACAGAGCAGAAAATTATCCGCAAATTTCTGGCGCAACAGGTCGAAGGCATTATCATTACGCCGGTCAACGGTCCGGTGCAGAACCTGGCTTTTTATCAGGAGCTGCAACGGCAGAAGGTGCCTTTTGCTTTCCTGTCATCTTACTACGCTCAGGGAATCGCGCCATGCGTCATGGCCGACCTGCGGCAGGGAACGCAGCTCCTGACCGGGCATTTGCTGGCGCAGGGCTGCCGGAACATCTACTTCCTCACCGGTCTGCCGGATGTGACCACGACCCTGCTCCGGGTTGAAGGCTTTCGCCAGGCCCTGTCCGGAAGGCAGCCCGGCTTCAGCGACCGCCAGCTGTTATCCTGTTCCCGCGTCGATTATGCCGACGGATATGACCAGACCATAAAACTGCTCCGATCCGGACAGCCGGCCGACGCGATCCTGGCGATCAACGACGAAATGGCTCTCGGAGCGCTGAACGCCGCGAACTGCCTTGGCATCCGGGTGCCGGACCAGCTGGCGATCGCCGGTTGTGACAATGTGCTGTTTTCCAGCACGGCTTTTATTCCGATCACCACCCTGGACCAGAATATCGCGGAGATGTGCCGGGTCATGGTGAATTGTCTGGACGAGATAATCAGCCAGCCGGAGAAACGGCCCGGTCCGGGAGATATCATGCCAGTCCGGCTGATCGAACCGGTTCTGATCGTCCGCAATTCCTCGCAACGCAGGATTTGAGAACCGGGATTCCGGCCTTCAGGCACTAGCCAGAACAGGTTCGGCACGTTATACTGTTAAAGTTCAGCGCCAGGATAGGTAAACGGAACCTGATGAAACTTGGATTGAAAACATGGGCGGATCGGATGAAACCGATACCCAGGCCTGCCAGGACCCCTTTACCGGGAAACCTGGAAAAAGTAAGGATGCTGTTCATCATCGACGGTATCCTGATTAATGTCGCGATCGTTTTGACTTCCGGGGTCTTCCTCTCCGGCTATATCATCTTGCTCGGCGGGTCGGATTTGCTGGTCGGCCTGCTGAATAATTCTTTGTCCTGGGCTCCGGTTGTCGCCCTTTTCTCTTTTCTGATTTTCGAAAAGATGGAAAAGCGGAAAGCCTTCCTGCTGATTCTGTTGTCGCTCTCGCGGCTGCTGGTCGGTTCGACGATCTTCCTGCCGCTGATTTTCGGTACCTCGGCGGCTGTGCTGACTTTGCTGACGGTGATGGTCATCCTTGGCAACATGCTCTGGGGAATTTACAGTGTCGGCCAAACCATCTGGATGATGAGCTCTTTTCCCCAGGGAATCCGCAGCGAGTTCATCTATCAACGGATTTTCTGGCTGCGGGTAGCTTATACCCTGGCGACGATCATCATGGGCTATGTCCTGGACGCAACGGGTAAATCCTATACCGGTTTTCTGATTGCCTTTGCCGCCAGCCTGGTTTTATCGGCAGCCAATGTGGTGACTTTGTTTCGCACGCCTGAACCGGCCAATCCGGTGCAGATCGGGAAGAGGATTGGCCTGAAGGCCTTTTTAGAACCGCTGACCCAAAAAAGTTTCCGAAATTACCTGATTTTTATCTTTCTCTTCTTTCTCTGCCTGACCGCTTCCACTTCCTATACATCGCTTTACCTGATCCGCTATCTGCAATTCGATTACAAATTTATCTCCACAATCACAGTGATATCCTATATTTTCATGATTGTCCTGATCAAGCCCTGGAACAAGGCAGCCGGCCGGATCGGCCAGAAAAATGCCTGCCGTCTGGCGGGTTTGTTCATTACAATCGAGCTCCTGATCTATGGGTTTTTGACCCGGGACACTTATTTCATCCTTTATTTCGCGCCGATCTTCGCTGGCATTGGC
>DOFA01000009.1 GCA_003532195.1 Clostridiales bacterium | reverse complement strand
CCGCCCACTGCCAATATGGCGATTTTTACCCGCTGACCCCTTATTCCCGCGATGAAAGGGAGTGGATCGGCTGGCAATTCCATTTGCCGGAAACAGACGAGGGGATGGTTCAGGTTTTCATGCGGCCGGAATCACCTTTCGAAACAGCCCTGTTCAAGCTGCAAGGCCTTGATGACGACGGCGAATACACCATCAAAGACTACAATACCGGCCTGAGTCTGCAGGTCAAGGGCGCGGAACTGGGCTCAGCCGGCCTGACGGTAAAACGTCGTCAGAAGCTGGACTCGGCGCTGTATTATTATCGGCGAATTCTCTATTGAGAGTCATATTTATAAATAAAGAGTAACGTTATTTCACCTGATTTCAATCTATATAAGTTAATATATAATTCTGCAAGGGGGAGATTAACTTGAAAAGCGTTATCCTCAAAGATGCATATGCCGCAGCCCTCTCGGATACGAGCTGGGAGATTGCGGCGCAGGGGCTGCGGTTGGTGTGGGGTTTCACCCCCGAATGCGGACTGGCGCTGCAAGAGTTGGCTGGGGGCGCATGCGGGCGTGAGATTGCCTATTGCTGTGAACCGCAGCCGTTGTATAAAAGCAAAACCTGGACCCTGGAAAGTGCTTGTGTTCGTACAGGTATTTACGGCGGCCGCCCAGTCGTACAACTGGATGTGCAAGTCAAGGACCTGACGCTGGCAATCAATTTTCATGCAGTCGCTTTCCCGGATTGTCCGGTTGTGCGTTATTGGTACGAATTGACAAACACCTCCTTCCCGCACGGAAAAAACATCAGCCTCCTGCCGTTTACCACGTCGTTTATTCCGGATCACTATAAGGACACCTATTGGCTTCGCTGGTTCACGGGCGGCAATTCGCATTTTGAGCAGGGATTGATGCACGGGCAGGCGCTGAGCCCATCGTTCGGAACGGAGGGCATTCACCTGAAGTCGAGACAGACCAACGACTTTGTGCCGCTGGTTCTTTTGATGCGTGAAGGCGACCCGTGCGACGGCCTCATGGTGCAGATGGATTATTGCGCGCCCTGGAGTTTCGATCTGGATTACAGCGGCGCAAATCCCATTCATCTGCGGTTTTGCATCGAGGGCAGCCTTGAACTGCCGCCCGAGGAGACAGTGCAGGCGCCGACGGTGACTTTGTGTGCCTTTTCCGGCGGGCTGGACCGTCTCATGGAGAAGGTTTTCGACTGGCAGTATACTTATCTGTGGGATTATGCAAATCCCAATTACCATGCCAAAACCCGCTGCATCGGCAACTGGGTCTATTGTGCGCGCAACCTGCATGAGCAGTTCACGCACAGATTGGCCAATTTCAACCTGAACGGCGCCCAGGAGGCACAGGAATTGGGCTATGATCTGTTTTGGGATGATGCGGGCTGGTCGTCTTATCCCGGCTGGCCGCCTGATGAATACGGCTCGGTGTTTCATAATACTTATGAGGGGCCGGACTTCGCCCTGTCACAGCGCTTTTTTGCCAAATGTTCGCTGAAATGGCTGCTTTGGTTCGCGGGGAAACCATCGCTTGGCCTCTTGCAGAGCAAAGAGTCTGCCTGGGGCAGCTTTGAATGGCGGACAGACGCGCTGACAATGCGCGACCTGCGCGACGAATCTCAGATGAAGCAGCACATCCGGGCCTTTCTGGAAGAAAACCCGGACCGTTCTTTTCACACTTGCAGCGGCGGTAGCCAGTATTCGCATACATTCGACATCCAGCGTTATGCCAATTACAACTACTTTTCTGATATGGGACTGGGGCCGTACCTGAACTACTATTTATCTTTTTTTGAAACACCCGACCGCTGGGGCGACATCCTTCTGTTTGTCGGAGACCGGCATATGCGGCACGATGGGTCCAGCACCTATTTCCTGCCAGGCATCGACCGCGCGCGCGATATTCCCGCCTATTCCGAAGAATTTGCGCGCTCCCGTCTGTGCATGGTGCCGACGCCCGGTCCCAATGGCAAGGACATCGCTCCTTCCGATAAAAAGGCGATGCACCGCGATCTGCAGATTTACCGCTACTTCAAGCAGATGGGCGTGGCAGGGCGCTGGAGCTATCTGTATCATCCGGAAGTGCATGGCGATCAGCCATTCCGGTACATGCAGCGCACCAGCCGTGATCACAGGCATGCTGTCATCATCCCGACGCACAGGCCTGCGAAATTTGTTTCAATCTTCCCGAGGGGACTGATCGATGCGTGCAATTACGAAGTTGCACTGCAAAATGAAGGGCTGCAGGGATCCCGAACGGGCGCCGACCTGATGCAGAACGGCATTCATCTGGCAAGTGCCGGTTTTGGAGAATTAATCTACCTTAACCTGCCTGACTATCCCGGCTGCGGCCATTCGCCGGCTGCCCCGGTTCAGCCGGCCTGTGTGCTTATCCGCCAGGAGACCAACATTGGCTGCACAGGAGCGGGCGTTTACTGGACACCCGGGACGGATGACGGACGGATTGTTGATTTTGAAGTGGCGCGCGCAGGCAAAGTAATTGCTTGCGTGGCAACAGGTTATTATTATTTTGATCAGGGCATCATCCTCGGACCAGATACCCCATATGCTGTTCGCGCAATCGATACCGAGGGCAAGGCCAGCCCATGGACCAAGGCCTCGCCGATCAGCGGCGAACCTCTGGAGCTTTCAGCGATGGGCGGTCATGGTCCGGAGGATGCCTCGGGCTGGCACGCAGAATATTCATATGATCTGGAAGAATATATTCCCATGCAATGGATACCTCCGGCAGCCAATCCAGCCGGGGATTTCGGCGGCACGCCCAATCAGCCCGGCGGCATCGAGGGCTGGTGGCAGGGGCCTGGAAGCGTTCGCATCGGCCGCGGCTGGCAGCAGGCTGATTCTGCAGCATACTGCGTGCGCACGCTGGCCGTGCCGTGCACAGGGAAAGCCCATGTGACCGGCCGTGCCACCAAAGAATGGTACCACCAGACGGCCGGACAGGATCTGCGGGTTTGCATCTTGCACAATCTTTCCCGAGTCTGGCCGGACAAGGATTGGGCTTTGTTGAACCGAGGCGATCTGGACGGCGCCATGCACGATTTATGTCTGGAATTGACGGCAGGCGACCGGTTGCATTTTGTTCTGGCCCCCGCCAAAGACAACCCGTGCCTGCCTTATGATCTGGCGGCAAATCTGGCCGGTTGGATTCCTCGTGTCGTGTTTGATGATCTTTCGCGGCAAGCGATTCCACAGCAGATCATCCGCATCAACTGCGGGGGAGGAAATATCGTCGACAGCCAGGGAATTGCGTGGCAGGCAGATGAGTATTGTGCCAGCGGAGATGCAATTCCGGCGCAGGAAACGGGGGAAGAGGACGAAACTGTTTTCGATACAGCACGCACGGGCAGCCGCATTGTTTATGAAATCCCCGCGGAACCCGGCCTGTACAGCTTGCAGCTGCTTTTCAGGGAGCCCGGGCAAATCCATATCGATGAACGCATCATGCGTGTTCGTTTGGGTGGCAGGATCGTTGAAGAACAGCTGGACATCACCGCGCGCATGCACGGCGCACGAAAAGCGATGCCGCTATGCTGGCATTGCATCAGCCCGGATGCGGCCGGCGTTCTGCGCCTTGAGCTGGAATCGGTGGCAGGCATGGCTATCATTCAAGGTATTGTCATGGCGCCGGAAACGACGCAAGCCGTGCGCATCAATTGCGGCAGCAAGCGTGATTTTATTGACTGGGCCGGAAATGTGTGGCAAGCGGACTTGACTTGCGGCGGCGGCCAAAACAGAACCGCAGGCGCCATACCCTTGCAGGTGACGCCGACACTCTACGATCGCGCCTTATACCTTGATGCAGCTTGCGGGCAGGCATTATTGTACCGGATTTCCTTACAGCCGGGCTTATATACGCTGCAGCTGAAGTTTGCCGAGTTGTGGGAGGCGAAGCCGGGCGAGCGGACGGCGGATGTTTTTGTAAACGGAAGCCTCTTGCGCCGGGGATGGGATTGCGCCGCTATGGCCGGGCGCAAAAATATGGCAACCGGATTGCGTTTTGAGGGGATGTGCCCTGCCGACGGGACTATCGAGATCGGATTGCGGGCGACCGGCGCCTTGCCGGCGATACTTCAGGCGATCGAGATTGTATGACGGGTATTCCGTGTATATCAAATTTAATTTGGCAGACAGCCGGCTAAAAATAACAGTTGATGGAGCGTGAATGACATGGTTCGGTGTGATTTTACAGAATCTGAAATTCGTCAAGGTGACGAATTGGCTAAAAAGCCTTTTCTGGGCTCATTATTGTATGACGGAAAGCCATTTCCCGAAGGATTTACCATGGGTGACAAGGTCCATATGGATGCAACGCAAACGGTTGTTGTTAAACAGGTCACCGAGACCTACGAGGACAGCGCTGCGGTGGAATGGACACTTTGGCTTGAGAACAAGGGCGATGCCAGCACGAAAATCTTTGATTCCGTGATGCCGCTCGATTTATCTGTCGAAGCGTCTGATCAAATGAAGATATCCTATTCCTATGGCACGCGAAATGCACTCAACGATTTTCAGTATATCGAGCAGGATTTTACGGATACTTTCACCATCAAATCAAAAGGCTCCTCCCATGCCCTGCCGTTTTTCAATTTGAATTTGGGCGGCAGAGGCTACATCATCGGCATCGGCTGGACTGCGAACTGGCAGGTCAATTTGACTCGTGAAGGCGACAGGATCAGGATCCAAGCCTTCATGCCAAACACACATTTTGTTTTATACGCGGGCGAGCACGTCCGCACGCCGCGCATCCTGCTCATGCCGTGGGAGGGCGATTGCCGCCATGCGCAGAATAATCTGCGCCGCCATCTTGTGGAATATCATATACCGGGGGAAAACGGAGAGCCGACACCGCCGATCTGCTGCATGTCCTGGGGCGCCATGAAAGCACATAATCATATAAAATATTTAAAATACATCAAAGAACATGGACTCCGATTTGACATGTACTGGATTGATGCGGGCTGGTTCGGTCCGGACCACGATACAGATGAATTCCAGAATTTCTACATTGAGGATTGGGCGTACAACATCGGCGAATGGCGATTCAACAGGATCATTTATCCTGACGGCTTCCTGCCTGTATCGAAAGCTGCCCATGAGGCAGGCATGAATGTCCTGCTGTGGTTCTCCACCTACGGCTGCGCGCAGAACCTTGGCTACCTCAAGGAGCATCCTGAATGGGGAACTCCACTCGGCGATGAAGTGCCCATTGGTCAAAATCCGGCTAAAACAAGATTCAGCAGCATTCATTTGACCAACCCTGAGGCATATGCCTGGTTGCTTGACCGCGTTTCAAGCATCATGCTGGAAAACGGCATCTCTGGATATCGCGAGGACTGCGGAGTTCCATCCGGAGAACCGCTCAGTGAAAATCGTGAGGGTATCGGCCAAATGCAAG
>DOFA01000034.1 GCA_003532195.1 Clostridiales bacterium | reverse complement strand
TTTGACCAGCTCACGGAAATCCACCCGGCCTTCAGCCGTAAAATAAAAAATGATTTTCCGTCCGTCAAAAGCATATTCGACATCAACCAGATTCATGTCCAGATCGCGCGAAGCCACCCGGGCCTGGCAGATCTTGAACGCGTCAGCCTCTTTGACTTGATTGGCTTTGTATTGCGCCAGGTCCTCCGGTGTGGCCAGGCGCAGGATGCCTTTGAGAGGCGCCATCAGCTTGTCTTCTGGAAGATCAATTATTTCGTCAGCGATGAAACCCATCTCGATTCCCTGACTGGTTTCAACAATCACCGCATCACCCTGGTGCAATGTAAACTTGCCTGGGTCAAAATGATAGGCTTTGCCGGTTCCATGGAACCGGATACCAACAACTTTAGGCATTAACGAACTCCTTTCGCAGAACCAGCAGAAGGTTGCAAATCATACCTTCATAGCTGGCGTTGTAATTCAGTCCCCGCCGGGCGGCCAGCAGCGCGGCATAAGCCCGGCTCAGGCGGCCGCGGGCTTCCTCCGGTGAAATGCTCTCCGGCAGGCTTTTGCGCAGTATGGCAATCTGATCCTGGTTGGTCAGATTCTCCTTCAGCCGCAGACCGCTGAAGACCATCTGATCCCGAACCAGACTGCCCAGAATATCTAAAATCACCGGCGTATAATTTCGGTTGCTGTCAAAAAATTGATAACCGGCTGTTAACAAGGCCGTCCGGCTTTGGTGACTCAGATTTTGATAAAATTTCAGCGTGTCCTGGCGCAGGCTGCCGAACCAGTCGCTGCCGGCCAGATCAATAGCCACGCCGCCCAGGCCGCCAGAAAATCTGGCATAAAAGGACTGTTGCCCGTCAGATCCCAATCCCTGAGCAGCGAGAATGGCGCCGATTTGCGCCGGGCAATACCGGCGCAGCGAGATGAGGGCCACCCGGGACAGAATGGTTGGCAGCAAGCGCTCCGGACTTGTGACAGTCAAGAGAAAGCAAGCATAGTCCGGCGGTTCCTCCAAAGATTTCAAGAGTGCGTTCTGGCCTTGTTCATTCAAGTTGTCAGCTGCGATCAGATAGACTTTGCGGCTGCCAAACTGCGGCCTCAGATTCAAGTCCGCGCTAACTGACTGTCGAACCCGCTCTACCTTGATCACTTTGTCTTTGCTTTCCAGCTGCAGGTTACGGAAATCCGGATGCACCTGGTTGGTAAAATTCCGGCATGAGGTGCAGGAACCGCAAGCGCCATCGACTCCGGGATCATTACAAAGCAAGGCTTTGGCAAATTCACGGGCTAACAAGGTTTTGCCGATCCCATCAGGTCCGACAAAAACATAAGCGTGCCCCGGCAAGCCCTTTAAGGCTGAACCGAGGCGCTTTTTTGCTTCTTCCTGGCCGATGATCGAGGAAAAAGCCATGCTACATTTTCTCGAAATGCTCGACGTTCAGGACAAAAACCGTAGCGCCGCCGACCATGACTTCAACCGGATACGGGATGTAGGAACCGCCCATCGAAGAAGGAGTGACATTGGTGTTGATCGCTGCCTGGCGGCTGCTGGAATATTTGCGGATAATCGCCAGGACCTCATCCATCTGGTCATCTTCGACCACGATCATCAAGGTTGTGTTGCCCGAACGAAGAAAGCCGCCGGTCGAATTCAGCTTGGTGACCCGATAGCCGGCGCGGTTAAGCTCAGCCATCAAGCGCGGGCTGTCTTCATCATGGACAATCGCAAAAATCAGTTTCATATGCCAAAGCCCTCCCTAATAACATTAAATATCTGTTGCGCAAGAGCCGTTTCCGGCAACTCGGCATCCATCCGGATAATACGTTGCGGTTCGCGATCCGCCAAGGCTAAATATCCCTGGCTTATTCGCTGCATGAAAGCAAGGCTTTCACTTTCCAGCCGATCAGACTTCTCCAGCCGGCCTGACCGGCGACGAATCGCACTGGCTGCTGTCAGGTCCAGCAGAATCGTAATGTCCGGCTTGCAGCTGTCGACAGCAAACTCATTTAGCGCATCGATCAGTTCCAGATCCAATCCGCGGCCATAACCCTGATAGGCCAGAGACGAATCATAAAACCGATCGCTGATGACCCAGGTTCCCGCGTTCAGGGCCGGCAGGATGACTTCCCGGACCAGTTGGGCGCGTGCCGCCGAGAATAGCAGCAGTTCCGTCTCCTGACTCATTCCTTCATGTTTGCGATCCAATAAAATCTGGCGGATCGCTTCACCGATCACCGTTCCCCCCGGTTCCCGCAGGACCAGAACCTGCTTGCCGGCTTTCCGGATAGCAACTGCCAAACGGGCGATCTGAGTTGTCTTGCCGGAACCGTCGATACCCTCGAAAGTAACAAGACGTCCCCGTGTTTGGCCGGCATGTCTGGCAGTTCCCGCCGCGTTTTCTTTATTATACAACATAATTACTCCTGAGGGAAATAAATCAGGCAATGATCCAGACACGCGCCTGATCAATTCCGTTAATGCTGATTTTATTCTCTAACATTTGCCGCAGGAAATCAACCCTTGGCTGGTCGAAACGCTCTCCCGGCCAGATCAGCGGGATCCCTGGCGGATAAGGCAGGACAGCCCGGGCGCTGATTTGTCCGGCAGCCTGGGCCAGGGGAACAGACTGAAGCTGTTGCGGTTGGAACAGGACTTGTCCGGGGCGGACCGCCATTTCCGGAATCGCCGTTAAATAATGGCGCCAGGTCTTTTCTAAAACCAGGCGCCGGTCAGCGGCAGCGGAGTCCCGGGCAGCAGCCGGCATATCAGAAAGTGCAGACCGCAATCGTCGGGCCAGCTGCCGCCAGGCAGCTGCCGGCTGCCGCAGAGAAGGGATCAGGACCAGACGAGTTAAATCGGCAAATTCAACATCCAGCCCTCCCGCTGCCATTTCATCTGCCAACGCGACGGCCGGCAAAGCAGCCTGTTCTTGAGCGCCGGTTATGATCAGGCGCAGCGGATCGCGCAGGCCGGGATAATTCGGGGCCGGCCGCATCGACCGCGGTGAACAGAATATATCCGGCCCGAGATGTATTGCCAGTTCATCAAGCCGGTCCAGCTGATAGCAAATCTGCCGCCTGCCTTCAGCCACCAGCCAGGCGCGGGCATAATCCAGCGTTGCGGCAACCGGAAAAGACGGACTGGACGTCTGGAAAACCGGAATCATCCGCTCAAGGTTAGCCGCATCGATCGATCCTTGCGCCAGAGCCGTCTGGCTGATCTGTAAATAGGACCCCGGCGTCAGGACCGGCAGGGTCTTATGGCCGCTTTGCACGCAGGCGTCAGCTCCGGCTGCCATGGCCGATGGCGGCAGCATATCCGGGGCGAATCCAAGGTGTGCCCCGTGCGCTTCGTCGACCAGCAAGATCGCCCCATGCCGGTGAACGGCCTTGGCGATTGCCACCAGGTCGGGGCAGCCGCCGTAGTAATCAGGCGAAGTGACCAGGACAGCGCGGCAGCGAGGATTTTCCCGTAAAGCTGAATCTACAGTGTCGGCCAAAATCTGCGGTAAAAGACTGAACCGGCTGGCTGAGTCAGGCAGTTCAGCCGGCTGCAGCCAGCAAGGCTCCAAATCCAGCAGGGCGACGGCATGTAAAACTGCCTGATGGCTGCAACGCGGCAAAAGCAGGCAATCGCCGCGCCCCAGGGTTGCCGCAAGCAGGATATGCAAGGCGGTCGTCGAGCCGCTAGTTATGAACCGCGTTATTCCGGCGCCGAACGCGTCGGCGGCCAGCCGCATCGCCTGGCGGGCCGGGCCAGCCGGATGGTTTAGGTCGTCAGTCAACGGCAATTCTGTGACATCCAGGTCCGGCAGTGCTGTTTTCAAACCGCGCGGCCAGAAACGGCCGGAATAATGCCCAGGCATGTGCCAGGAAATCCGATCAGATCGGCGAAACCGCAGCAACGCTTCAACAAGGGGCATCACCGGCCAGGACTGCGTTCGGTCCGACATCTACATATCCAGTTTAATGGTGTGAATCCCCGCAATTTCCAGCCAGATTTC
>DOFA01000169.1 GCA_003532195.1 Clostridiales bacterium | reverse complement strand
TGACGGTCAAGTTTGCCGTAACCAACGGCCTGGCCGGCGCGGCCACTTTGATGGACGAAATTGCGGCCGGCAAGAGCGAATATCTGTTTATCGAAGTCATGGGCTGTCCGGGCGGCTGCCTCAGCGGCGGCGGCCAGCCGCGGCCGACGACCCGCGAGATTCGCCAGAAACGCATGGAAGCGATTTATCGCGAAGACGAAGGCAAGCCGATCCGCAAATCCCACGAAAATCCGGATATCATCAAACTTTATGCCGACTTCCTCAAACAGCCGTGCGGGCATCAGTCGCATGAACTGCTGCACACACACTATACGAAGCGGAATCGGATCTAACTAATTGCCAGCATCCGGGTGAGCGCAGCTTTGGCGCCTGCGCTCACCTCGGGTGTGGTTTCGATCTGGTATTGGTTTTTTGCCAGGGCATCCCGGACGCTGGTCAGGGATGTCTTTTTCATGTTCGGACAAATCAGGCCGGGAGACAGCAGGTAGAAGGTCTTTTCCGGATTGTTGCGGCGCAGCTGCCAGAAAACGCCCATTTCGGTGCCGATGAGAAATTCGGCGGCCGGACTTTGCCGGGCGTAATCGATAATTTGCTTGGTGCTGCCAACGAAATCGGCTTGCTGCCAGATTTCCGGCCGGGTTTCCGGGTGCGCGAGCAGCAGGGCGCCCGGGTGGGCCTGACGGGCAGCGGCGACTTCACCGGAGCGGACCTGGTGATGCGTGATGCAGTAACCTTCCCAGAGGTGTATTTTCTTCTCGGGCACCTGCAGGGCGACATATTGGCCGAGATTGCAATCGGGCACGAAAAGAACTTCTTTCTCCGTCAGCGAACGCACGACGGCTACGGCATTGGAAGAGGTGCAGCAGATGTCGCTCGCGGCCTTGACGGCAGCCGAGGAATTGATGTAGCAAACGACCGCGACGCCGGGATGTACTCGCCGCCAATCCAACAAGGCTTGCTCGTCGACCATGTCGGCCATCGGACAGCCGGCATCGCGTTCCGGCAGCAGGACGGTCTTGTCCGGCGCCAATATTTTCGCGCTCTCAGCCATGAAATGAACCCCGCAAAAAACAATGGTCGATGCCGTTGCCGTCGAACAATGGCGGGCGAGGGCGAACGAGTCGCCGACCAGGTCGGCGATCGCCTGGACTTCGTCGCGCTGATAATTGTGCGCCACGATGATCGCGTCGCGCTCAGCCTTGAGTAGCAAGATTTCCTCCCGCAGCCGGGCTATCGCGTTCGGGTCCTGATTAAAAATGGGTAGATTGTCGTTTAACATACAAACTCCTTTACCCGGATGATGCGGGCTCCGTTTGATTCTAGAATGGGCGGCAGCATCTGTCAACTCAGGATTAAGCGAGCAGATTGCTGAGCAGGGCGCTGAGCTGCCCCAGATCCTGGCAGCGGAAAGCTGCCTGGCGGGCGGCAGCGCCATCCGACTTGCGGCAATTGACCAGGATGCCCGGTATGCCTGCCGCCTGGGCTCCGATGATGTCAACCTCCGGATTGTCGCCGATCATGAAGCAAGTTTGCGGGCTGCCCGCCGCATCGAGCGCCAGACGGAAAATCTCCGGCCGCGGCTTATCATATCCGACCCGCGCGGAGACAATGTATTCATCAAAAAAACTGCCGATGCCGATACCCTCGCAAATGTCTGGCAACTCAGGGAAATTGTTGGACAGGATGATGTGGCGCCAGCCGTTTAGCCGCAAATCTGACAGCACCTGGACGGCGGAATCGAACAGCTGGTAGTTGCCCAGGTCAAGGATCCTGGCCCGGACTTGCGGCACAATCTGGCAAGCTTCGGCGTCTGTCAGGCCAAGGCGCCGGCAAGTGGTATAAAACAGCCGATTCACATGATTCCACCAGGCGGCCGGCTCCGTGATCTGCAGATAAGTTTTTTCCGGATGATGCCAGGGGAAGCCGTCGTTGTCCAGACAGTCCCGGACTTGCTGCACAGTGATGCCGCAGCCCGGAACAATGGCCAGAGCCGCTTGATGAAGACTCTTGCTCCAAAGGCTGTCCGCCCAGGTGAGCGTCCCATGAAAATCCCAGAAAAGAACCTTGTCCAAAGTAAATCTCCTTATCTGCCGAGAATTGGCTGTTGGAACTATGCTATTATTGTTCAGGAAAACGAGCCGAACGTCAAGCAAATACTTATTTTGCAGTTATTGACCGGCATTCAACAATTGATGCTCAATCAGATTGGCTGGTGATTGTTGTTAAATATATTAATGTGAACTTCCAAAGAAAATAACTCTCTAAGTTCTGAGCCTTATCAACAAGATTCTGGAAGCCCTGATTTGCCAATGTGAATCAGGGTTTTTGCTTGCATTTTCCAGTGGTTGGTGTTACTTTCTGATGATTACCTCAGAAGAAATGACGGCGGCAGAAGCCCTGGACCTATATAAAGGCAGAGATGCATCTGAAAAGCTTTTCCGCGGGGATAAATCCTACCTGGGGAACCGGAGTTTCCGCATCCAGTCGAACGAATCCCTGCATGCCAAAATCTTCGTTGAGTTTGTCGCCCTTATCCTGCGCAACAAAATGCATTTCCTGCTCAAAGAGCAGATGAAGCGGAACACGAAGAGAGCGAACTATATGAACGTACCGGCAGCAATCCATGAGCTTGAAAAGATCGAGATGGTCCGACTGACGGACCATGTTTA
>DOFA01000252.1 GCA_003532195.1 Clostridiales bacterium | reverse complement strand
CCCGCCAATGTCCCGGCAAGACCAGATGCCGCACCACGAGCCCGCGCAGTATAATTCCGCTGTCGCTCAAGACGGTTTTCGGCTGGAGTCGATGCATCATCAGGATAGCCCGGCTGGCGACGGCAAAATAGTCATCGGCCTGAGCCATGGCTGCGGAGAGATTGGGATCAGCATATTTGAAATCCGGCAGAAACACATTGGCCGTTTTGGCCAGTGCCAGTAAGGCAGCTTCAGTTTCATAACCGCTGCTGTTCCAGACCACCGGCAGCGGCTGTCCCTGGCTTGTCCATTCCGGCAGCCGGCGCAGCTGGCTCACCAGATCCGGAATCTGACTGGCGTAATGGCCGGCAGTGACCAGGTTCAGATTATGCACGCCCTGGCGCAGCAGACGCCCGATTTCCCCAATCAGCCGGTCCTGGCTGAGCACCGTGCCTTGCCGCCGCAAACTGATTGAAGCGTTCTGACAAAAACAGCAGCCCAGGCTGCAGCCGCTGAAACAAACCGCGCCTGACCCCCGGCTGCCGCTGATCCAAGGCTCTTCCCAATGGTGCGCCATCAGACGGGCAACGCGAAAGAAACCCGGCGGTTCAGCGGCGCCGCAGCGGCCCGGATCCTGCAGCGTCCGCTCGGCTCCGCAGCGGCGCGGGCAAAGCGTGCAGCCGGCTGCGGATTCGACGGAAACGGCGGGGCATGCAGGCATCAGATCTTTTCCAGGAATGTCTTATAGGCCTGATAGGTATAATACAGGTCGATCTTGCTGGTGATTTCGAAAGGCGAATGCATCGATAACACCGGCACGCCACAGTCAATAACATCCATGCCCAGGTTAGCCAGGTATTTGGCGATTGTGCCGCCGCCCCCCTCGTCGACCTTACCCATGTCGCCGGTCTGCCAGGGAATATCCTGTTCGTTGAACAGGCGGACAATCGCGGCGAAAAACTCGCTGTGCGCATCGTTCGTACTGCTTTTGCCGCGGGCCCCGGTATATTTGGTCAGGCAGATGCCGCGACCGAGGTAACTGTTGTTGCGGCTGTCGGACACAGAAGCAAAGGTCGGGTCATAACCGTTCGTGACGTCCGCGGAAAACATGCGGCAGTTTTCCAATGCCGCGTGATAGCCCATCAGTCCGGCATCCTGCTGCTGTTTGCAGTAAAGCTCATACAGGAAGTGTTCATAGGTATGCGACTGGGCGCCGGTATTGCCGTCGCTGCCGGTTTCCTCTTTATCAAAGAGCAAACAGGCAACGGTCTTGCCCGGCGCTTCCAAGGCCGCCAGGGCCGCCAGGGCCGGATAGGCGCACACCCGGTCATCCTGGGCATAGGCGCCGATGAAGCTGCGGTCCAGGCCAACGTCGCGGGCCTGCCCGGCCGGAACAATTTCGATTTCCGCGGTGACCAGATCGCGTTCCGTCAAACCGTAACGTTCGTTCAGAAGCTGCAGCAAACCGAGCTTAAATCGCCCGGCAGTATCCGGATCGGGATAAGGCAGCCCGCCGATCAGGATATTCAGCTCTTCGCCCTTGATCAGTTCAGGGGCTTTGCGGCTCATCTGTTCGGCGCCCAGATGCGGCAGCAGGTCAGTTATGGTCAGAACCGGATCATCGGGCGACTCGCCGATATTTAGAACCAGTGGCGTACCGTCGGCACGGATAACCAGGCCATGCAGGGCCAGGGGGATCGCAGCCCACTGATATTTTTTAATGCCGCCGTAATAATGAGTCTTCATGAGCACCAGATCGCTGTCCTCATAAACCGGATTGGGTTTCAGGTCCAGTCGCGGCGAGTCGATATGGGCGCCCACCAGATTGAAGCCGGCTTTAGCTGGCAGGCTGCCGATGACCGCCGCTGCCAGACCTTTGCCATGGACGGTCTTGTAGACTTTATCGCCGGGCAGAAGAGCATCCTTGCCGGTAATCTCGACAAAACCCATGTTCTCCAGAGTCTCCGCCGCGATCGTAACGAATTCGCGTTCGGTTTTTGCCAGGTCGATGAAGTGCTTGTATTCATCGGCAAAATCATAAATCAGGTCTTTATCTCCGGCACTGCATTTATCCCAGAGATTGGGATACTCCATCATGAGCTTTTTTTTCAAAGCCTTGATTTCCTCTTTTTTTTCATTATCCTTCTTTTTTTCTGATGATGTTTTCGCAGCCATGTTTTGTTCTGCCTCCTGAGTTTTATTTTTTTCGGGCGGCCAGCTGTGCTGCCCGCCGTCTGCAGGTATTTTTTTTATTCGTGAGCGGGTTCATGATGAACGGCGCTGCCCTGTTCTGATGTCTCGGGGTCGTCGAACAGATGCCGGTTGGAATCGTTGAGCCGGCCGGTTTTAATAAAATATTCTTTTAAAGCGGATTTAATGGCCTGTTCCGCCAGCAGCGAGCAGTGCATCTTGATCGGGGGCAGGCCATCCAGGGCTTGGGCAACGGCCTTGTTGGTCAGGGCCATGGCTTCGTCGACAGATTTGCCCTTGATCATCTCGGTGGCCATGCTGCTCGTGGCAATCGCCGAACCGCAGCCGAAGGTCTTGAATTTAACATCAACGATGATGTCATTTTCAATTTTCAAGAACATCTTCATGATGTCGCCGCACTTGGCATTGCCGACCAACCCGGTGGCGTCGGCATTTTCGATTTCCCCGACATTGCGGGGATGCATGAAATGATCCATCACCTTGTCACTGTATTCCATAATAAAGCCTCACTTTCCTGATCCGGCAGCCTGATTGTCCGGCAGCACTCTGCTTTGCACCCGGGCATCATAGAGAGGCGACATGTCCCGCAGGCGTTGGACGATGAACGCCAGATCATGGATCAGGCTATGAACATCTTCTAGAGTATTGGCGTGGCCGAATGTGACACGCAAAGAACCGTGGGCAATCTCATGCGGCAGCCCGATCGCCAGCAAAACATGGGAAGGATCCAGCGATCCGGATGTGCAGGCTGAGCCGCTGGAGCATTCATAACCATAATGGTCGAGCATCAGCAGGATCGATTCCCCTTCGATAAACTCAAACGAAAAATTGACATTGTTCGGCAGGCGCCGGGTACGGTGGCCGTTGAGGCGCGCATAGGGTATCTGGGTCAAAACGCCTTCGATCAGGGCATCCTGCAGCTGGATCATCCGTTTGTTGTTTTCAGCCATTTCCGCTTTGGTCAATTCAAAGGCACGGGCAAAGCCGGCAATCAACGGAACGTTTTCCGTTCCGGCCCGGCGGTTGCGCTCCTGGGCGCCCCCATCCATGAAATTGGATATGCGAATGCCTTTGCGGATGTATAAAGCGCCGACTCCCTTGGGCGCATAGATTTTATGACCGGAAAACGACAACAGGTCCGGGCCGGACTGGCGGACGTCGATCGGTATTGATCCGGCGGCCTGAACCGCGTCGGAATGGAAAATAATCTTCTTCTCGCGGCAAATCGCGGCGATTTCTGCGATCGGCTGGATAGCGCCGATTTCATTGTTGGCCATCATGACGGAAACCAGAATCGTGTCCGGACGGATTGCCGAACGGACCGCTTGCGGATCAACCAGGCCGTCGCTGTCAACATCCAGGTAGGTAACGGCGAATCCCTGCTTTTCCAGGGCCGCACAGGTGTGCAGAACGGCATGGTGTTCGATCCGGGTTGTGATCAGATGGCGTCCCCGGCTCTGGTTAGCCTGGGCCGCGCCTTTGATCGCCCAATTGTCAGATTCGGTGCCGCAGGAAGTAAAATAAATCTCGTTTGGATCGGCATTGATGCAGGAAGCCAGCCGGCTGCGGGCATCATCCAGAACATGGCGGGCATCCCGGCCTTCTTGGTAAAAGGACGACGGGTTGCCGAAAGTTTTGGTAAAAATCGGCAGCATGAAATCCCATACTTCTGGTCTGATTGGCGTGGTCGCGGCATGATCCAAATATATCCGCTTATCCTGACTCATGCTTGATATCCCTCTCTTATAGTATACAACGTTAACTCTATGCTTTCCGCCTCGGTCGCGGCGTAACCTGAGTTACCTGCAGCCTTAATTCCTACCATTTTACTGCGATATAAGGCATGGCAAAGTCGATCCGGCATGCGGCATGACGATGACGCCGGTTGCCGGACCAAGCTTTGCCAGTGCTGCTTCGACAGCTGATTCCAGATCGGAAAATGGCCGCATGAACGTCCGCTCGGCCTGTTCGGCCGGCATATCCGATACGAAGAACACTTCGGCTTTTTCCAGAACCATGGCTATGGCCGCGGCTTTATGGCCGCCGAGGCGGAATTCACACCGGACACGTTCAAGCAGGTCGGCCGGCTGTGAGGCATCCAGCAGCCACTCTTCAAAAACGTGTTCGCCGAAACCTTCGGCGCATTGGCCGGCAAGGATGATAATGCCGCCGGGCCGCACGGCATGGCCGGCATTATCCAGTGCTTTCTGGGTTTGGTAGAGGTTGATGTCCTTGGGCAGGCCGCCGGGCGTGGCGATGACCAGGTCCGCCAGGCAGGGGATGTTGATTTTATACAGGTTGTCCAGACAGGCGCAGCCGATCCGGTGAGCAGCCCGATGATCGCCGGCGACTGCCCGCACAATCTTTTTTTGCTCATCAAGAACGACATTGACGATAAAATCGCAGCCGCAGATGTCAGCCGCTTCTTCAATATCCAGACGCAGCGGATTGTCTTCGATGGCTCCGGCCCGGGCAGATGGCAGAATCATCCGGCTGTGGTTGGCCTGAATGGCTTCGCGGTTGGAAACCCCGGGCATCAGCGCTTTCCCTCCGCCGCTGTAACCGGCGAAATAGTGAAATTCAATGTTTCCGACACAAATGCGGCGGTCTGCCTGGGCTACAATCGAGAAGATGTTGACCGGAGTGCCATAGCTGGTGGTTCCCAGATATAAAGTGTCTTCCGGATCGCTGTCGACGGTATGCACCCGGGCATAGACATCGGCGCCGACCAGCCGGCGTTTTTCCTCTTCCGTATGCCGCCGGTGACTGCCGAGAGCGAAAACCACCGTAATATCTTCCGAGCGGATACCAGCCTCTTCAAGTTCGCTGATCAGCGGCGGCAGGATTTTTTCCGAGGGGCAGGGCCGCGTGATATCGCTGGTGATGATACAGACGCTTTCACCCGGATTGAAAAGTTCGGACAGTACTGGAGCGCCGATTGGTTCGCGCAGCGCGCGGCGGATTTCATCAAGCTCATCCGCAGGATACGCTTCCGGCTCATTCGCTTTCATTTCCAGCAGCAAATTTTCCTCTTCGAGCCAGAAAGAACGGGTTTTAGCTCCGTAGCCTAGTGTAAACTGCTTCTTGCTCATCAAGTTTTCCTCCTCTTTTCCAACCATTCCCTGATTTTAATCTCATAGCCGTTGCTGCTGGGTTCATAATAGACAGTTCCCCTAATTTCATCTGGTAAATACTCCTGATCGACGATGTTGCCGGGATAATCGTGGGCATATTGGTAGCCCTGGCCATAGCCCATTTGCTCCATGCCGCTGACCGGGGCGTTGCGCAAGTGGAGCGGGACTTCGCCAGTCCGGCGGGTATTGATATCATTGGCCGCCCGATCGATCGCCTTGATCGTGGCGTTCGATTTCGGGCTCGTGGCGACTGCCAGTGCGGCTTCGGACAGGATAATTCGCGCTTCTGGCATGCCGACCGCCATGATTCCCTGATAAGCAGCCATGGCTAGCGGCAGGATCTGGGGGTTGGCCAGGCCGACATCTTCGGCGGCGCAGATCAGGATCCGGCGCGCAAGAAACTCAATGTCCTCCCCGCCGTGCAGCGCCCGCGCCAAATAAAAAACAGCGGCGTCGGGATCGCTGCCGCGCATAGATTTAATAAAGGCACTGATGTTGTCGTAATGGTTTTCGCCGTCAGCATCATAACCGATGCTGCGTTTCTGCATACAGTCTTCTAAAACCGCCTGATCGATAACAATATTACCGTCCGGATCCGGCGCGGTGGTAACCGCAGCCAGTTCGAGCGCATTCAGGGCGATCCGGGCGTCGCCGTTGGAAAGGTTGCCGATCTGGTCCAGCGTCTGGCTGTCGATCCGGATCGGGTATTGCCCCAATCCGCGCTCAGGGTCAGATAATGCCATTTTCAGGATTTTCAGGATATCCTGGCTGGACAGCGGCAACAGCTGAAATACGGTTGACCGGGAAATCAGCGCTTTGATCACTTCAAAAAAAGGATTTTCCGTGGTCGCTCCGATCAGGATCAGCGTGCCGTCTTCGACTTGCGGCAGCAAGGCATCCTGCTGCGCTTTGTTAAAACGGTGGATTTCGTCGACAAACAGCAGCGTGCGCCGGGAAGGATTCAGCAAAGGATTCTGCGTGTCGGCTATGATACGCTTGATATCCGCCACACCGGCAGTGACCGCGTTCAGGCGCTGGTATCCGACCTGGGTTGTCGCCGCGATGACGCGGGCGAGGGAGGTTTTTCCAGTCCCCGGCGGCCCGAAGAGGATAATCGAACTGAGCCGGTCGGCTTCAATCATCCGGCGCAGCATCTTTCCTGGTCCGAGGATATGTTCCTGGCCGATAAATTCATCCAGGCTCCGCGGTGCCATCCGATAGGCCAGCGGCTCTAATTTGCCGGAACTGGGGTTCAAACTCATACCTCCCGGCTATTGCGGCGGATACAAGGGGTATCGGGCGCAGATTTCCGCCACTTGATCCAGAATCAGCGATCGGGAAGCGTCAAAATCCGTCAGGGCCAACTGGATCAGAAAGGCGATCTGATCCATGTCGGCAGGCTGCATGCCGCGGGTCGTCACGGCCGGTGTACCCAGACGGATGCCACTGGTGATGAACGGTTTTTCCGGATCATAGGGGATGCCGTTTTTGTTGCAGGTGATATTGACCTCATCGAGCCGCAGCTGCATCGTCTTGCCTGTAACGCCGGTTCCACGCAAATCGACCAGCATCAGGTGCGTGTCGGTTCCGCCGGAAACCAGCTTCAGGCCGCGTTTAAGCAAGCCCTGAGCCAGCGCCTGGGCATTGTCGAGGATCCGCTGCTGATAGTTTTTAAATTCCGGCTGCAGCGCCTCCTGCAATGCAACCGCCTTGCCGGCGATGACATGCATGAGCGGTCCGCCCTGCTGCCCGGGAAAGACCGCGGAATCGATAGCCTTGGCATATTCGCTCTTACAGAAAATCATGCCGCCGCGCGGGCCGCGCAGCGTCTTGTGCGTGGTTGTCGTGACAAAGTCGGCGTACGGCATCGGGCTGGGGTGCAGTCCGGCGGCAACCAGGCCGGCGATATGGGCCATGTCGGCAAACAGCAAAGCGCCGACATCATCGGCGATCTGCCGGAAACGGGCGAAGTCGAGTGTGCGCGGATAAGCGCTGGCGCCGGCGACAATCATTTTCGGCTGGACTTTCCGGGCGGTTTCCAACAGCCGGTCATAGTCCAGGACACAGGTATCCGGCTCAACCTGATAGGATACGGCATGATAGGTCCGTCCGGAAACATTTTTGGCCATGCCGTGGGTCAAGTGGCCGCCGTGGGCCAAATCCAGGCCCAGGATTGTGTCGCCCGGCTCCAGCATGGCAAAATAGACGGCCGTATTCGCCTGGGCGCCGGAATGGGGCTGGACATTGACATGTTCGGCGCCGAATAACTTTTTTGCGCGTTCAATCGCCAGATTCTCGACGATATCGACAAACTCGCAGCCGCCATAATACCTTTTCCCGGGATATCCCTCGGCATATTTGTTGGTGAGCGGAGTTCCGACCGCTTCCAAAACGGCTTCGCTGACAAAATTCTCCGATGCGATCAGCTCAATCTTGCTGCGCTGACGATTGATTTCCTGCTCGACTGCTTGATAGATCTCCGGATCGGCCTTGGCCAGGTTGGGAAAATTCATGAATGGTTATCCTCCTTGCAGGATCGGCACCTGCCCCTTCTTATCGCTATATCTCTCTATTCTATCGAATCAATTGATTTTGTAAAGTTCATCCGGCCCAGGCGGCGTTAATTCGTCATATTTTCCCAAAAAAGATAAAAGCCGCGCCGGTTCGGCAGTGAGCCGGCCGATCGCTGTGCCGCTGATGCCTCTTTTGGCCAGCTCAGACTTGAGCAGATCCGGGTGCGGCGTAGCGATGATCAGGCTGCCGCTGGCGATCAGCCGCAGCGGATCCAGGTTTAGTATCGAGCAGATCCTGGCCGTGAGCGGATGAACCGGAATCAGGCCGGGATCAATGACACAGCCGAGGACGCTGGCTTCGGCCAATTCCCAGCAAGCTCCAAGGATTCCGCCTTCGGTTGCGTCGTGCATGGCATGGACGCCCAGATTACCGCCGCAGCTGCCTTCTTCGACAACGCTGATCTGCCGGATCAGATCACCGGCAGCCGCCAGTTCGCTATCCGAGAGTTGCCCGCACAGCCGCTGGGACTGATCGGCTGCCAGGATGGCGGTTCCTTCCAGTCCCGCCGTTTTAGTCATGACCAGGGTGTCTCCAGCCTGGCCGCCGCTGGCTTGGATGATCCGGTTGCCATAGGTGAAGCCGAGGGCTGTGGTTGTGAGCACAAAACGGCTTACGGCATCGCTGACTTCCGTATGTCCGCCGATGATGCTGACGCCGATCTGATTAGCGGCTGCGGCTGCCTGATCGATCACTTGCACGATGTCTTCCCGGCTGGCCTGGGGCGGCGCGATGATCGCCAGCAGCAGTGCTGACGGACGAATGCCGCTGGCAGCAATGTCGTTACAGGAAATATGAATCGCCAGCCAGCCGATATCTTTGGCCGCGCCGGTTATCGGATCGGTGGAAATGACGACCTGGCCGTCACCAAAACGAACCGCGGCGCAGTCCAACCCGACGGAAGGGCCGCTGACCACAGTGCTGCCCGGCTTGGGCAAATGCTCGAGCACGAGCAGCCGCAGATCCTCGTTGGTTAATTTACCGATTTTCACAGATCAATCACCTCAATCCGCGATAATCCCGCCAGGACAAGTGCCGGGATATCCAGGCCAGCTTCTGCTGCCCGGGCTTCATTCAACCTGGGGTGCGTTTTTGGATGCTTGGCCACAAAAACCGTACAGCAATCTTCAAAGGGCAGGATCGATGTGTCGAAAGTGCCGATACGCCGGGCAATCTCGATGGTGTCGTCCTTATTCATGCCAATCAGCGGCCGGAAGACCGGCATGGCTGCTACAACTTCGTCAGTGGTGCAAAGCGCGTCCAGCGTCTGGCTTGCCACCTGGCCCAGGCTTTCGCCGGTTATCAGGGCCTTGCAGCCTTCTCTCTGCGCCAGCCCTTCGGCGATGCGCATCATCAGGCGCCGGACGGCAATGGTGAGCATATCCTCGGGGCAATGGTCGCGCAAGGTCAACTGAAGATCGGTAAAGTCGACGACATGCAGGCGCATACGGCCGCAATACTGGGTCAGCAGACGCGCCAGGTCGATTACCTTTTGTTTCGCCTGGTCGCTGGTAAACGGAAAGGCATGAAAATAGACCGCCTGCAGTTCCATGCCCCGCGAAGCCATCATGTAGCCGGCGACCGGGCTGTCAATGCCTCCCGATAACAGTAAAAGTCCCTGCCCGCCGGTACCGACCGGCAATCCCCGGCTACCCGGGACAATTTCACTGTAGAGGTACAAATGATCACGGATTTCCGCATAGAGAGTAAAATCCGGCTGATGAACATCGACAAGCAGCAGGTCGGGGAACGCTTGCAAAAGCGTTTCACCAAGCAAGCCGCTAATTTCCGGCGATGTCAGCGGGAAACTCTTGTCGCCGCGACGGCTCTCGACTTTGAACGAGCGCTGCCGGCCGTCGGCGAGCAATTGGCTGACATAGCGGACAGACTGATCCAGGAGTTCATCCCGACCGCCGTCAAAACGCCAGACCGGACTGACTGAGACGATGCCGAAAACTTTGGCGATCTGGTTCAGGACTGCCGGCAGGTCGGCAACCGGACCGGCCGGTTGGATCCAGAGCCGGGAATGGCGCTGTTCGATGCTGAATTTACCATGGGGCCGCAGCCGGCGGCTGATGTTGCTGATCAGACGCTGTTCGAATTTGCCGCGGTTCAGGCCTTTGAGGGTTATTTCACCCATGCGGGCCAATATAACTTCCTGATGTTCAGACATGATACCTCCTGAATCAGCGGGCGGGCTTGGCTGCGATTTTCGGGAGTCGAGCCAGCTGCCGGTGTATTTCGTGAATGGCCTGGGCGGTGATCCGGATCTCGTCTTCCGTGTTAACTGCTGCCAGGCTGATGCGGATCGAGGACTCCGCCAGATTGACCGGAATGCCCATCGATTGCAGGATGCGGTTTTTCTTCTGGCGGCGGGCGGAACAGGCAGCGCCAGTGGAGACGCATATCTCACGGGCAGCCAAAGCCTGCATCAGGGTTTCGCCGCGCAAGCCGGGAAAGGCGATGCACAGGATCTGGGGTACGCCGTCGTCCGGCGACAAAACTTGATACGGCTGGCCGCGATTCTGTAATTCGTCCAGAAGCAGCCGGCGCAACTGGCGGACCTGCTGTTCCTTCCCTGCTTGATCCTGCAAAGCCACGTTTATGGCAAACGCCAGAGCTGCCGCCAGCGGGGGATTTTCCGTTCCGGACCGAAGTCCGCCCTGCTGGCCGCCGCCATGGATCAGCGGCGTCAGCCGGATCCCCTGACGAACCAGCAGCCAGCCGATTCCTTTCGGAGCGCCTACCTTATGGCCGCTTCCGGAAAGCAGATCGACGCCTGTGCTTCGGAAATTGACCGGCTGGCGTCCCAGACTCTGAACCGCGTCCAGGTGGATGATTGCCGCCGGCTGCAGCCGGTTGCGCAGGCTGACGATACTGTCAACCGGATTGACGGCGCCTGTCTCGTTGCTGACGTGGATCAGGCTGATCAGAGCTGCTGGTTCCCGCAGCGCCTGTTCCAGCGCCAACAGGTCGGCCTGGCCGTTGGGCAGCAGGGGCAGTATTTCGGTCTGCCAGCCCAGCTGGCGCAGGTAAGCGGCAGATTCGGTCACAGCCGCGTGTTCGCCGTCGCTGATGATAATCCGCTTCGGCAAGCGCGGATTGGCGGCAGCCGCACCTTTGATGGCAAAGTTGATCGATTCGGACCCGCCAGATGTCAGGATGAGTTCGTTTTCCGAACAGCCCAGGGCGGCGGCAATTTGCTGCCGGCTTTGCCTCAGGCTGGCGGCTGCCGACTGACCTAAGCGGTGAAGTGAAGCTGGATTGGCGTATTGAAGCTCCAGCTGGCTGGACAAACAAGCGATAACATCCGGCCAGGGCCGGGCTGTTGCGGTATGGTCAAGATAAATGGGCAAAACAGAAATTCAACTCCTTCCGGCATCCAGGCTCAGCGTGACCAGATCTGCCCGCATGACCGCAGTCATGGATTCGCAGATGTTGCCGCTGCGGGATGTCAGGCGGCTGGCAGCAACCAGGACCGGCGCGCTGCGGGAAATATCCAGCTGCTGCGACTCATCGTTGCCTGCAGAACGGACAAAGACCCGGCAGACTGATTTTTGGGGCAGGTACGCATATTTGTTGGCCATAATATCGATCATCCGCCGGTTTAGCTCCAGATCCCGCTGGAGGTCCGGGAACATGCCCACCGGAATCAGGGAACGGCAGACCGCAAACACCTGACCATCCTGTTCCAGGCGCCAGAAAATTGACCAGAATCCCGGATGGTTGATACCTGCCGGCAGATTGAATATCTTTTCGGTTTCAGCATCTCCGACAGTCTGCGTGACTGACAGCTGGGTGAATCCATCCAGACTGCGCGCTGATAAGAAAGACAATAAAAAGGGGTTAAAGCCCTTCAGTTCAATTCGTTCAGGTTCCGCAGCGACAAAGGTGCCTTTGCCCTTGACAATCACCAGGACTCCTTCGCTGACAAGCTCGGCAATCGCCTGCCGGACGGTCGGGCGGCTCAGATCCAGTTCTTCACAGAGCATGATTTCGGAAGGAATCTGTTGTCCCGGCTGATAACTGCCGAGTTTAATTCGTTCGATCAGCAGATCCTTCAATTGGGCATACAAAGGCTGTGTGCTGCGTTTATCCAGCTTCATCGATCATCCACCTCCTGAATATCGGGTCACAATCAGCGTAGCGTTCCGGCTATCCTGTCATTACATCATAGCATGAAGAAGCGCTTTCGTACATAAAAAATCAGGTTCCGGTTCCCTGGTCAGGGATGATCCGGAACCTGATAAACAGGCGGCCGCTCTTCAATGAATCACGTGCCGTCAGGTCGGCGGTCACTTTCAGTCGACTGCAACAAAAGTCCGGACAACGTCGCCGCCATAATAATAGTATTGCTGGCCGTCTTTGTATCCGGGTAATTCGACTTCGCCGATCTTGCTCAAATCCTCCAGATTGGCGGATCTGATCTGGCGGGCGGAAAATGTATACAAAACATCGCCGATCCAGGCGCCGCGGCTAATCATGTCATAACCATAGAATGCCTGGTAGTCGTCTTCGGTCAAAGCCTTGGGGTCGCCGTTCGGATCGTTCATCTTATCATAATGGGTTACCGAGCCGCGCAGTGTCAATTGATTATTGCTGTCCACGCCCAGAACCAGCAGTCCCTGGAAAACCGGCTGTCCGTATTCGAGCGGATCCT
>DOFA01000246.1 GCA_003532195.1 Clostridiales bacterium | reverse complement strand
CCAGATTCTCCATACCCAGATTTTCTGAATTCGGCCGCCGCCCAGTGGCAGCGATGACCAGATCAGCGGCTGCCGATTGGCCGGGGCCGTCACCGGCGCTGAACCGGCAGCAAACGCCCGATTCGCTGTTTTCAACTTCCGTGACCCGGACGCCGGTATGTATGACGACGCCTTTTTTCTCCAGCGAACGCCGCAAAGCCGCGGCCAGGTCGGCATCGATGCCGGGAATCAGGCTGCTCATCAATTCCAGGATGGTGACTTTTNNCGCCGATGACACCGCCGCCGATGATGATGACCTGATCCGGGCAGGTTGTCAGGGCCAGGGCGCCGTCGCTGTCGATGACCCGTTCACCGTCGAGGCCGGGGATCGGCGGCCTGGCCGGACGTGATCCGGCAGCAATGATAATCTTATCAGCCTCGATCGTCACGGGCTGAGATCCGGAGACCTCAATCTCGTGGCGGTTCCGGATGAAAGCCCGGCCGGCCAGGATCGTGCCGCCATGGCTGCGCACCAGAGATTCGATGCTGCGGCGCAGCTGGCGGACAACCGTATCTTTGCGGGCGGCGACTTTGGCATAATCGAAGGACGGCTCGCCGGCTGACAAGCCAAAGTCCCCGCAGTGGCTGATGGTCTGGTAGATTTCGGCGGCATGCAGCAGCGCCTTGGTCGGGATGCAGCCGCGGTTCAGGCAGGTTCCGCCCATTTCCCGCTCTTCAATGATAATTGTTTTCAGACCCAGCTGTGAAGCCCGGATGGCCGCGACATATCCGCCGGGGCCGCCGCCGATCACCGCCAGGTCGTAGTGGTTGATCTTGCTGTCCATCGTAATTTTAACTCCCAGTTTTTTAGCGATTAGGCCAGGCCGGATGACTAGAGCAACAGGTAGGGATTCTGCAGGATTTGTTTGATCCGCTGCAGGAATTGCGCCGCGGGGGCGCCGTCGATGATCCGATGGTCATAAGTCAGGCTCAGGACCAATATGGGTCTGATCACGACCTGGTCGCCCTCGGCTACCGGGATCCGGTCGATCTTGCCGACGGCCAGGATGGCGCTTTCCGGCGGGTTGATAATCGCCGTAAATTCATCGATGTCGAACATGCCCAGATTGGTGATCGTGAAAGTGCCGCCGCTGTATTCGTCCGGCTGCAGTTCATTTTTCCTCGCCTTATCAGCCAGTAAAACGGTTTGGGCTGCAATCTCCTGTAAAGTCATCCGGTCCGCGTCACGGATGACCGGCACGACCAGACCGTTCTCGACGGCGACTGCCACACCCATATGGACATATTTTTTCAAAAGTATCCCCTGATCAGTCAGCGTCGAGTTCAGCAGCGGATGCTCCAGTAAGACACGGGCTACCACCTTGACGAGAATATCGGTGTAAGAAACCTTGATGCCGGCTTCCTTGAGCCGCTCGCGGAAGCGGACGATTTCGCTCATGTCGACTTTCATGCGGTGGTTGGCCTGCGCCATACCCTGCACACTCTGCAGCATCCGGCCGGCAATGGTCTTGCGCATAGCAGTCAGGGGGACCAGCTGCTCGGAATGCGCCCCTGCCGCTGCAGCCCCAGTCCGCGAGGCTTGAACCGCCTCGACGTCGGCGCGGGTAATCTTGCCGCGGGCTCCGGTCCCGGTTGCATCCTCGAGTTTGATGCCTTGCTGCTGCGCCAGTTTCGCCGCCAGCGGGGTTGCCTTTGGCACGGCCGGGGCTGCCGCCGGTTCAGCCGGCTGCGCGGGCGGGGCCGCCGGGGCTGCCAGTGCTGCGGCAGCCTGAGGTTCGCTTGCCGCTGCGGCCAGTATGTCACGGGAGATAATCATCCCGTCCGGCCCTGAGCCCTTGACCTTCGCGAGGTCCAGATGGCGCGCGGCTGCTTCTGTACGCGCCCGCGGGCTGCTGAATAACCGTTCGGCTGCCGGTTCGGACGGTGTCTGTTCGTCAGGAGCGCCGAGCAGCCCGGACAGGTTTTCGCCGGGTTCGCCAATGATCGCGATCATTTCGGTGATCGGAACAGTATCGCCCTCCTGCTTGAGAATTTTCAGCAAAGTACCGCTGGCCGGCGCATCGATCTCGATATTCAGCTTGTCGGTTTCCATGGCAAAAAGCGGCTTGCCGGCGACAACAGTCTGACCTTCCTGCGCCAGCCAATTCGTGATCGTGCCTTCAGTCATCTGCAATCCTTGTTTGGGTAAAATAACGGGTGTCGCCATACGATCAGGCCTCCTGTTTATAGCAGACTTCGCGCGCCGCGGCGATGATGTCGTCTTCCTGCGGGACCACGGCGTTCTCCAGCCCCAGGTCAAAGGGCAGCGTGCAGTGTTTGGCGCCCAGGCGCAGGACCGGCGCGTCCAGGTACTTGAATGCCTTCTCCATCAGCATGGCGGCGATTTCAGCGCCGACGCCGCCGATTTTGTGCGCCTCATGCACGATGACTGCCCGGCCGGTCTTCTTGACCGATTCGATCAGAGTCGTTTCATCGAGGGGATTCAAGGTCCGCGGGTCGATCACTTCAGCTTCGATCCCCTGTTCCGCGAGCTTGGCGGCCGCCGACAAGGCCTTGTTGACATAGAGGTGCGTGCCGATGATCGTCACATCCCGGCCGGGACGCACGATATTCGCCTGCCCGAAAGGAATCGCGAATTCCGGGTCGTCCGGGACTTCGCCCTTGGTGGCATACAGCGCTTTATGCTCGACAAACATGACCGGGTTGTTGTCGCGGATCGCCGTCCGCAGCAGCCCGGCGGCATCCGCGGGACTGGACGGCATCGCGACTTTGAGTCCGGGAACATGCATGAAGAACGCCTCGACGCTCTGGGAATGCTGGCCGCCGTTGCCGCGGCCGACGCCCTGCTGGCCCCGGATGACCAGCGGCACCTGGGCCTTGCCGCCAAACATGTAGTGAATCTTGGCTGCCTGATTGAAAATCTGGTCCGCTGAGACAAAAATGAAATCCAAATACATCAATTCGACAATCGGCCGCATACCCGCGCTTGCCGCGCCTATTCCGGCGCCGACGAATCCGGCTTCGGAAATCGGCGTGTTGCGGACCCGTTCCGGTCCGAATTCTGCCAGCAGGCCGCGGGTGCAGCCAAAAATGCCGCCCTGTTCCGCCACGTCTTCACCCATGACAAAAACAGTTGGGTCATGCCGCATTTCTTCAGCGATAACGTCTTTTATGGCTTGAGCATAAGTCTTGATACTCATTGGTTTTTCCTCCCTGATTTCATGAAACAAAAACGTCGTCCATGACCGTGGCCGGATCCGGTGTCGGGCTTTCGATCGCGAAGCGGGTCCCCTGTTCAACCTCTTCGGCGGCCTGACCTTCCAGTTCATCCAGTTCCGCGGCAGTCGCCAGCTTGCTCTGGAGCAAATATTCACGGAACCGGACGATCGGGCACTTTTTCTTCCAGGCTTCGACATCTTCGGAGGTCCGGTAAACCTGCGGATCGCCGATCCAATGCCCGTACCAGCGATAGGTCTTGCATTCGATCAGGGTCGGCCCCTCGCCGGCCTTGGCCCGGGCAATCGCTGCCGCAATCGCTTCGTCCACCGCCAGTACGTCATTGCCGTCGACGGTGACGCCGGGAATGTCATAGGACGCGCCGCGGACACTGATGTCTTTGACAGAAGTGCTCTGGACGACCGGTACTGAAATGCCGAACCCGTTGTTCTCACAAACGAAAACGACCGGCAGTTTCCAGAGGGAGGCCAGGTTAAGCGCTTCATGGAAGGTTCCCTGGTTCGAGGCTCCGTCGCCAAAGAACGCAACCGTCACCTGGTCGGTTTTTTTCATTTGGGCGGACAGAGCGGCGCCGACGGCAATCGGTATGCCGCCGCCGACAATAGCGTTGGCGCCAAGGTGGCCGCGGGTCAGGTCGGCGATATGCATGGAGCCGCCGCGGCCCTTGCAGTAACCGGTGGCTTTGCCCATCAGTTCAGCCATGGCTTTGCCAAGGTCGGCGCCTTTGGCAATACAATGCCCGTGGCCGCGATGGGTACTGGTAATGTAGTCGCTGTCGCGCAGATGCGAACAGACTGTTGCGGCGATTGCCTCCTCGCCGATGTAGAGGTGGACCGAACCGCGCAGTTTGTTGCTTTGGAAAAGGTCCAAGGCCTTCTCTTCAAATTTCCTGATTCGGTTCATGGTCGCGTAGATCCATAAGGCCCGTTTTTGATCAATCATATCCTATCCCTTTCTATTTCAAAATTTCGGCGAGGATTTCGACAATCTGCGCCGTGCTTTCCGCAATGTGCACGCCGGCCGCGCGCAGGCATTCTTCCTTATTGGCCGCGCTGCCGGTTCCGTCCGCGGCCACAATGGCGCCGGCGTGGCCCATGCTGCGGCCGCGCGGCGCATTCTTGCCGGCGATCAAGGCGACGACCGGCTTTTTGACGTGGTCCTTGATATAAGCTGCAGCCAGTTCCTCTTCGCTGCCGCCGATCTCGCCGATCAGGACGATCGCCCGGGTTTGGGGATCTGCTTCAAACAACGGCAGGATGTCGCAAAAGGTCGAACCGGGGATCATGTCGCCGCCGTTGCCGACGCAGGTCGATTGGCCGATGCCCTGGCGTGTCATCAGGAAAACCGTTTCATAACAGTTGGTCGCGCTGCGGGACATGACGCCGACCGGCCCGGGCGAGAAGATGCGATGCGCCATAAAGCCGGCTTTGGCTTTTCCCGGCGAGATGACGCCGAACGAATTCGGCCCGATCAAGCAGCAGCCTTTTTTATGTGCCAGGTGGTAAACGCCCATCATATCGTGAACCGGGACATGCTCGGCAATCGTCAGGATCAATCCCAGGCCGGCTTCCATTGCTTCATAGGCGCTGGCGGCCGTAAAGCGGGCCGGTACGAAGATGACCGTCGCATTGGCGCCGGTCGCCTCGACGGCTTCCCGGACGGTGTTGAAAACCGGAACGCCCAGGACAGTCTGACCGCCTTTGCCAGGCGTGACGCCGGCGACGACCTGGGTGCCGTATTGCAGCATCTGTTCGGTATGAAAGGTGCCTTCACGGCCGGTAATTCCCTGGACAATCAATCGGGTTGACTGGTCGACAAGTATGCTCATAGCTCATCCCTCCTCGCAGCCAGAACCCGGACGCCTTCCTGCAGGCCGTCCACGGCGGCGACCTGGCCGGCAAGCGAATTTAAGATCTGCATGCCTTTTTCCTTGTTGGTGCCTTCGAAGCGCACGATGATCAGACGGTTGCCGTCCATGCTTGCGCAGGCTTGCTGCACGCCGCCGGCAACCTCGTCGCAGCGGGTGATGCCGCCAAATATATTGATAAACAGCGCTTTGATCCGCAGGTCAGTCAGGATAATGCGGATGGCTTGGGCAATCCGGTCCGCGGTCGCGCCGCCGCCGAGATCCAGCGCCGCACCGACCCGCAGGTTCTCTTTGCTGATCAGGTCGATGCAGGACATGATCAGTCCTGAGCCGTTACTCATAACGGCAATGCTGCCGGCAGGGTCACAGGGAATGTAGAGGAAATTGAACCGGCGGGCTTCGAGGATCCGTTCATCCTCAACCAGCGTGTCCCGGAAAGCCAGGATCTCCGGCTGCCGGAATAGGGCGCTGTCGTCCACCGTCACTTTGCCGTCCAGCGCCAGCAGGCTGCCGTCGTCCTGCAAGGCCAACGGGTTGATTTCCACCAGGGTGCAATCATAAGTCCGGAACAGGACGTAGAGTTTTTGCAGCAAGTCGTAAAGGGCTGATGTCTGCTGCAGGTCGAGGCCGCTCTTGCTAAGCAGATAACGCGCCTGGAAATCCTGAATCCCCAGCAGCGGATCAACCGGAACTTTTAATACCTTTTCCGGAGTCGTCCGGGCTGTTTCCTCGATGTCCATGCCACCGAGCGGGCTGAAAATGATCATCGGCCCTTTACTCAGGCGGTCGAGGATGATGCTCAGATACCACTCGCGGCTGATGGCTGCCTTTTCGGCGATCATCAGCTTCCTGACCAGATGGCCGCGGATATCCATGCCGAGGATGCTCCGGCAGGCAGCCTGCAGTTCGTCCCGGTTCTCGGCAAACTTGATGCCTCCGGCCTTGCCGCGGCCGCCGGTCTGGACCTGGGCTTTGACGACCAGCGGATAAGCCAGTTCTGCGGCATGGGCCGGCAATTCATCCAGGCTGTCGATGACATAGCCTTTTTTTGTGGGAACCCCGCATTTCTCATAAAGTTCCCTGACTTTATACTCCATCAGATCCATATGGATTTACCCCCAGATTTCCGCGTCGGTCGGCACTTGGGCGTCCGGCAGATAATAGCCGATGCGGGTGATGTTCAGCAGATGCTTGTAGTCGAGGTTTTCGGAAATGCTGTTGTTGCCCCAGGAACCGCAGCCCAGGGTGGTGGTCGGGGCCAGGCCGTTGTTGAAGCTGCCGCCGTTCATCGTCGAGCAGATCTGGTTGATGAGAACCCGGCTGACCGGCACGACTTGGGCGGCATATTCAATATTCTCCGCATGGTCGGAATGGATGCTGATCGAATGCCCTTTGCCTTCCACCTGCAGGTTCGCCACGGCGATCTCGACCGCCTGGGCAAACGTTTTGTAAGTAAACAGAGTGATGACCGGGCACATTTTCTCTTTGCTAAGCAGGTCGGCTGTGCCGCAGCCCTCGGCCTCCACCGCAATCACCCTGGCGCCTGCCGGCAGGGCCAGGCCGGCTGTTTCAGCGACCCGGGCCACAGACTGGCCGACCAGGTTTTTGTTCATCACGCCATCGACGAACAAGGCGGCGCGCAGCCTGTCCCGGTCCGCGGATTCGCGGATCACCAGGGCGCCATTCTTCTGCAGGGCGTTGATGGCTGCCGCATAGTCATCTTCATGGATAATGATCGTCTGTTCACCCGAACAGATGATGCCGTTGTCAAAGATACGGCCGGCGATGATCTTTGGAATCGCGGTCTGCAGATCATAGCCCTGGTCGATAATGCACTGGACATTGCCGGCGCCGACGCCAAAGGCCGGCTTACCGCTGCTGTAAGCCGCCTTGACCATGCCCATGCCACCGGTGGCTACAGATACGTCGGCGGCTTTCATCAATTCGTTGGTCAGCTCCACCGTCGGTTCAGCAATGACCTGGATCAGGTTCTCCGGTGTGCCGAGAGGCAGAAGCGCTTCCTGGAACAGCTCGGTGACTCTCTGCGCGCATTTTCTGGCGCGCGGGTGCGGGGCGATGATCATTGAGTTGCGGCCTTTGAGGGCGAACATGGCATTGCACATCGGGGTGACGATCGGATTGGTGCAGGGGGTGACCGCGCCGACAACGCCGACCGGGCGGGCAACTTCGGTAATGCCGGTCAGCGGGTCGCGCCGGATGATGCCAACCGATTTCTTATTTTTTAGGCTATTCCAGATGATGCGCGACTTGCCCTGGTTCTTCTTGATCTTGTCTTCATAAACGCCCATCCGGGTTTCATCGACAGCCAGGCGGGCCAGTTCCTCCGCATGATCGTAGATCGTTTTGGCAATTGCCCGTACAGCGGCGTCAACCTGCTGTTGGTTAAATTTCTCAAACTCGCGCTGGGCAGTTCTGGATTTTTGCACCATGTCCTGAATGTATTCTTTGCTTTCCATACTGTTCCTCCTTAATGGTATGTTGGTATGACCATTTACATGATATTAATTTTGCTCCGAAACTTCTATCTTGATCCTGACAAATGCCGGGGCTGCTCCCAGAGCTATCCTGTATATGATAATATGGTCATACCAATTATATATCATAATCAACAGGCTGTGGCAAGTAGTCAGAATCCGGTTGTAAGGATTAATCTTCTGCGGCTCAGGATGGGCTGTTTTGCCGGGTGCGGGCCAGGTTCTGATAAGCGGTTTCGAGGTGCAGGCGCATCAGGCGGCCGGCCTCTTCGGAATCCCCGGCCTTGACGGCTGTGAAGATAGACCGGTGATGCCGCACGCCGATCTGCAGGTCACCCAGCGCCTCCAAAGCCGCTTTGCGCGTGGAATTCAAAAGCTCGCCGCACAGACGGGTGATGCTCATCATGGCCAGGTTGTCGGCAGCATTGGCCAGCGCCTGGTGAAAAGCATTATCGCCCTTTAGCCCCAGGCCGCCCTCGGCAATTTCCTTTTCCATCATCGCCAGGGTATTGTCGAGCTCGTCAATCTGCGGAGTGGTGATTTTCCTGGCCGCCTGCCGGGCAATTTCCACTTCCAGCAGCAGCCGGACCTCGATCAGTTCAATGATCAGGCGGTCATTCTTGGCCAGGACGCCGGCAAACGGGTCCATCAGGTATTCCAGCGTCATCTCTTTGATAAAAGTGCCGCCGCCGACCCGGGAATCGATCAGTCCCATTAGTTCCATCGAACGCAAAGCTTCCCGGATTGCCGTCCGGCTGACTTTCAATTGCAGGGCCAGGTCGCGTTCCGTAGGCAGCCGGTCGCCCGGTTTCAACTCACCGGTTTTGATTTTGTCGAGGATCTGCTTGACTATTTCTTCATAGAGGCGGGTTTTTTTTACCGGCGTCAGCATTTTGCTCTCCTCATGCCCGGATTTCAGGCAGTTTTGGCTTCAGCATAGCATAGGCGGTGCTATTTGTCTACTGGTATGACCTTAAGACTTTCGGCGATTTTACAGCTGGACTGGCGGCGCCTGTGGTTGATCGCCTGATCCGCCTAGAGTATAATCGGCAAGGAGTAGTGATTTTCAATCTTCTACCGGAAGGCAGGCTTCCGCATTGGCACTTAGTTTCTTGAAACAAAATACGGTCCAGCGGCGCGATCTGATCCTGAAAGGAAAATTGCCGCCGACCATCCTCATGCTTTCCCTGCCGGCTTTGCTGCTGGGCCTGGTTCAGGCGGCTATCCCGTTAACAGATGGGTTATTTATCAACAACATCGCTGGAACGATCACCGCCAGCGCCATCTATTACTGCTCGCCGATCGTCGGCGTCTTCGGCGCTCTGGCCCAGGGGCTCAGTGTCGCCGGCATGGCCATGATCGGCCAGTCAGTCGGCAAGGGCGATTTTACCGATGCGAAACGGATTTCCAACCAACTGGCCGCCGCCGCTTTCCTGGGCGGAATCGCCCTGGTACCGCTGATGGCGGCGATCGCCTACCCGGTCTCGCTGCGCGTCAATCCGGACATTTCCCGGCCGGTTTTTGTCTATCTGGCCCTCAATTCGCTGGTTCTTCCCTTCACCTTTGCCGGCGCAGTCTACAATGCGATCAAGAACGCCTATGGCCGGCCGGAAGACCCGTTTGTCCGGATGATCATCATGTTGATTTTAAAAGTGCTCTTCAACGGCTTGTTTATCGTGGTTATGCGCTGGGGAATCGTCGGCGCGGTCCTGTCGTCGCTGGCGACTGAAATCCTGATCAGCGCCTGGATGTATTACGACTTGTTTGTCAAGCAGAGTGATGACCGGCTCAGCCTCGCCGGATTCCGCTTTGACCGGCAGATCCTGCGCGCGCTGGTTCAGATTGGCTTTCCCTCCATGCTGTCCAGCGTGCTGCTCAACCTGGGATTTGTCCTGATCAACAACGAAGTGCAGCGTTATGGCGCCATCGTGCTGAACGGTTCCGGCATCGCCAGTAACATATCCAATGTCTGTTTCCTGCTGCCCTCCGCTTACGGTGCCGCGGTCACCACCCTGGTCAGCATGAATATCGGCGCCCAACAGGAAAAGCGGGCTCGTTCCTCCTGTCTGGCTGGCAGCGTTATCAGTGTCATCACCGCGGTTGCCCTGATTGCCCTGGTCGTCCCTCTGGCCCCTTCACTAACCGTTCTTTTCACCCGCCAGGAGAAAGTCCTGGAAGTTGCCAACTCCGCGCTGAGCATCTACCTTTATTCCGTGATCGGCTTCGGCATCTGCATGGTGCTGCAGGGGGCGTTCATCGGCCTCGGCCGGACGCGGGTGACCATTGTGATCAGCATTCTGCGCATCTGGCTCCTGCGCTATGTGTTCATCCTGCTGACCGAGCCTTATTGGGGCTATCACGCCGTTTTCTGGGGCAATCTGTTCTCCAATTCCGCCACCGCCCTGATCACGGTTTTCCTGATTTTGCGCGTCAAGTGGGTCTCGGTCCTGCCGCCCCGCCGCGCGGATCCGGCTGCAGAACTGGCCGTAGAAAAGGAATCAGATCCGCGGCCTGATTGATCAGAACCGTTCCGATTGATCAATAAAAACTTTCATCATACGCCGTGTCCAGCATGGCGATAATATTCTCCGGCGGCACATTGCCCATGATATTATGGACCTGATTGAATATGTATCCTGAATTTTGCTTAAAAATACAAGTCAGCGCCCTGACATTTTCCGCAACGTCTTTTGGCGACCCTTTGCCCAGCACATTCTGTGTGTCACATCCGCCGCCCCAGAAAACTATCTTGCCGCCGAAATTGTCTTTCAGTTTGGTCGGATCCATTTCCGCTGCGGAAATCTGAACCGGGTTGATCATATCGATTCCGCATTCAATCAGGACCGGCATAAACTTGAAAATGGATCCGCAGGAATGCATCATAATTTTCCAGTCGCTGTTTTCATGAATGAACCGGCACAATTTCTCTAAAAATGGCGCCGTTAACTCTTGATACAGATTTGGATTGACAAAAGGCCCCTGCTGGGTACCCAGATCGGAAGCAATTGAAACGGCCTGGATATGATTCCCCAGGTTATCGATAAGCCGGGAGACAAGTTTGATTTCCTTTTCCAGCCGCAGTTTGTTCTCTTCATAAATCGCTTCAGGTTCAGTCAGCATTCTGCACATCCAATCGACATCCTGCCGGAAAAACGAATAAAGCTCATTGTAAATCAAATAATAGCCAGTTTCTTTATAGAGTCTTTCAGCTTCACTCGCTGTGTCCGCAAGGAGCTCTTCGGCGCTTCCATCCTCAATTTCAGGCCACCAGGCGTGGTCCATGTCGAAGAAAAACCCATCAGCGGGCATTTTCATACGGCCTTTGTTTTCGACGACCCACTCTTGCCGGGCGTTCGTGGTCAGAGGTACATGCGCCGGTATCAGGAAGCGGTATTTACCGCGGGGATTCCAGCTGCGCAGCTTTTTGCTTTTCGGCTTCAAGACCATAAAGTCGCAGTGGAACCGTCTGAGGACATCTTCGTCAACCCTTGCCAGCATGGGTATGAGTTCAGTTATCTCGATCCGCTCTGTAGATAAGCCCAGCATTTCGCGAAGCTCCCAATAGGCAAAAGCTGAAATGCCAGATGAAGGATGGCTTCCCAGGTCAATCGGCATCCGGTCTGTCGGCTGCCTGTTGATTGCCCTCTTTACTCTTTCCCTTGAGGTTAATGTTTCCATAGCATCTCCCATTTAAAAATTCACCAGGCCGTCCATCCGCCGTCGATCACGATATTGGATCCGGTCATGTAGCTTGACGCGTCGGAAGCCAGCAGAACCAGCGCGCCTGTCAATTCCTCCGGTCTGCCCACCCGCCCGAGCATGTTGCTTGCATTCAGCCTGGCGCGGAAATCGTCGGTCAGATTGCCCTGCGGGTTCGCGAAGGACCCGGGGGTCAGGCAATTGACCCGTATGCTGCGGGCCGCGAGATTGGCAGCGCAATAGCGGGTCAGCTGCAGCACGCCCGCTTTGCCGGCGCCATAGGTCGGCGGGCTGTTCTGGCCGCTGGTCCCGTACAGGCCGGGATTGGGCGAAACCAGGCCATACATCGAAGCAATATTGATTATATTGCCGCCCTTGTTCGCATAGAAATAAGGCAATGCTTCCCGGATGCACCGGAAAGTCACGCCCAGGGTTCCGTCGATGCCTTTTTCCCAAATCTCATCCGTGAACAAGGACAAGTCGCCGCCGATCCCCTTGCCGCCGGAGCCGCCGCCGTAAGCCGCACAATTGACCAGCACATCGATTTTCCCGCTGATCTCGCTGGCCTGGGCAAACATCTGCCTGATTGAAGCTGAAAGCTCCAGATCGCAGATCAGCGAATGCAGCTTCGCCTTGCCCTCGGCTGAATCCGGTGCGACGGGGTATTCGACACGGTCGGCTACACTGACCTCGGCGCCGAACGCGAGCAGCGCCTGCACCATGGTCCGGCCCAGATAACCCGCGCCGCCGGTTACGATGATTGATTTGCCTTGCAGGGAAAACATGTTGTTGTAACTATCGCTGCCAGATTCCATTATCATCACCCTGATTGATGCCTTTCACATTGATTTTCTCAGTTGCCAAACCGTGATGCTACTTCAATTCTATGACCGCGACATCGCCGCTTTCAACCGCGAGGGCCAGGCAGCCATCCATGATCTCCATGGACTCGTCAGTAAAAATATTCACCGCGGTGCTGTATTGGCCCGGCACGGCAATCCTGTCCGAAGCTGCCGCAAAAGGATCATCGTTGAACACGCACAGCAGCGCGCATCCGTTTCCTTCAATGATTCGCGGTCGCAAGTTGCCGCCGGATATCCCGGGTGTGGCATGCCGTTTGAGTATGGCCGAGAGCACCTGCAGCGCTCCCGGATCACCCCGGCGTATGGATAGTCCCATATAGGTGCCAAAATAATAGACTTCGCCCTGCCCATATTTGTGGTGCGCAGCTGCCGGTATCCCGTCATAGGTTCCGATGACGTCGGCGCCAGTGACAACAAGCGGTGAAAAGAACTCCGCGGACTGCACTTTCGCCTGGATCGGCCAACTGAAATCAAGAACCGGCTGGTTATACCGGTCGTCAGGCCAGCGGTCCATGCCGGGTCTATTTGCCGGCGGCGCATTCGTCTGATCGCAGCAGAAAGATTCGTCTTCGGCAAGTCCGGCAGCCTTGTCAATCCCGAAGGAAGGCAGGACAGGCTGCATGAATCCCCTTTCGTCAAACAACCCCATTCGCGCGTCAGAAATCAGGATTCCGCCTTGTTCGACAAATCTGACAATTTTTGCGCCGATATCGGCCCGCAGCGAAAGGCACATGGGAACGATCAACACTTTTTCGGTCAGATCAGCAAAAGTGTCAAAGGTCACATATCGCGCGGACAGGTCGTTTTGAAAAATCAGGCGCGCATAGCCGGCATAGGATTCGCCGATCAGCTCATCCGTGTTTTCCATCGCCCAAAGCTGAGTCGATTGGTCAGGGTCATACAGCACGGCAACTTGCGTATCTGGTTCATAATCGCGCAATAACTGGTGATACTTATTGAGCAGCTTGTTTTGCCGCGCGGCTTCCAGCGCCCGAGGCGTTGTTTCGCCATTCAGTTTGACCAGGCCAAATCCGCCGGCCTCCGGACCCGTGCTTTCGGTCAGATAACACCAATAACTGATCCCTTTGGCGCCGCAGGCAGCCGCAAGCCAGTTCCAGACCCGGATGTTTTTCGCACTGGGCGCCGGACGTCTCTTGCGAAATCCGCGGTCATAGCCGTAACCGCCCTGCATTTCGGCCACCCACCAGAATTTCCCGCGCGCCGCGCTCCTGGTCGCGTCCAGCACGCCGTTCATATCGCCCAGGCACCAGTTGAACGCCGTCGGTGCGAAAGAGGTGCCCCAACCGTCAACCTGGGCCGCGAATTTCCAGTTATGGATGCAGGCGTTCGCCCGCGAGAGAAACGGAGGAACCGCCCCCGAATGGCTCAGCACGCTTCTTTCCGGATCAATGGCCTTGATGTTTTCCACCCGCCAGCTCATCTGATCGGCAAGCGCATCAAACCAAAACCTCATCCAGTCCAGCCAGTCGGCGTAATTTCCGTGCCTGGCCGGCGGATTGACCTCGGCGAAATCGGTGTAGGCCCGCGTCCACGCCTGGTTGAATGCCCCGACAGATTGGTATTTGCTGGTCAGCCAGGCCTGGAAAGCCCGGCGGCTTTGCTCACAGTAGCAGAATACCCTGTCGCCGGTACTGGCCCAATAATTGCACTGCCAGACCGGTTCAAGGTGCGGTTCGTTCCAGCAGTCATAGGCCAGGAGCGATTCGTAACCGCAGATCGCCCGGACAATCAGGCGCAGAAAGCGCGCGCCCTCTTCCCTGACCCCGGCATGGTGATAGCACAAGCCCGGATAACCGCCCGCCTGCGTGGCATCATAGCCGCCCAGCTCCATGACTTGTCCGGTCGCGCTGACATACCTGGCTTCGGGATACTGCCGTTCGAGCCAGTAAGGTGCGGTTTCCAGATTGATCTCCGCGATCACCTTCAGTCCGAGTTTACCGCACAGGCAAAACAGGCGGTTCACTTCGTCCAGATTGAGCTGTCCTCTGACCGGTTCCAGCCAATTCCACTGCAGGCGGAACTTGACGATATTGAAGCCGAGTTCATTCTTTATTTTTGACAGATGGAACTCATGCTGATCTTCGGGCGGATTGGGCGGGCGGTGATAATGCGCCCCGTAGAAGAATAAGTTTTTATCGGTCATTTTTTCCCGCATGGTATTTTACCTCGAAACTCACCGACTGTTCCGTTCAGCCTTTGGCCTGTCAACCGGACTTGCCGCTGATCTCGCCGTTGATCAGCCTAAGTGCCGCCGCGACGGCGCCATAGACATTCGCCTGGTCGAGAAGATCCGAGCAGACGATCCGGGGGGGAAATGGAAAATGATTATGCAGCATTTCATTCCAGCGGGGCAGGTACCTGTCGCCGAGAAACCTGCCAAAACCGCCGGAAATAACGACTATTTCCGGATTCAGGACTGAGGATGCATTGATCAGCATCATGCCGATCAAATCGGCAGCTTGATCAAAAACCTGATGGGGAAATGAATCATCATCCGATGAAATCTGCCCGGAGTCGATATTGACACCATATTGATGCAGGTTCTCGCTGATCTGAAAGCCGGATATGACGCTTTCCAGCGCCCCTTGCTCGCTATAGGACCGGCGGATTCCGGTTTTCTCAAGCACCATGAAGCCGACCTCGCCGGCTGCGCCATTGAATCCGCGATAGAGCTCGCCGTTGATGATCAGCGCGGCGCCCAAACCGACTCCATAATTCAAATAGAAGATGTTTTTATAGTTCTGGGCGGCGCCTTTCCATTTCTCGCCGATCACGCCATATTGCACACTATTCTCGACCAGGACCGGCGCGCTGTATTCTGGTCGGAGGGCGTCAATCAGGTCCTGATTGCATAGAGATTCGAGAAAGTGGGCAATCAGGACCTTGCCAGATGATTTGTCGAGTACGCCGGGTACACCGATGCTGATGCAGAGGACTTGCTTGCGGCTTATCCCTGCTTTTTCAACTGCCAGGTCGACCAGTTCCCTCAATTCGCCGGCAATCAGATCACTGCGCACAGGCGTCTTGCTCTTTCCGGTCAGCAAAGCCAGACTGTTGCCGCCCAGGTCGCAAACCATAGCCCTGATCTGCGACCGTCCGACATCCACTCCGACAATGAATCCCCGCCGCTCATTAAAAGCCACCAATGTCGACTTGCGGCCCAGTGAATTGTCGCCGGCGCCCAGTTCAATCAGATAGCCGGTATCCAGCAGCTGTTTCACGGAAGCCGAAACCGAGGGGAAACTCATGCCGATGGCCCGGCGAATATCCGCGCGGGAAATGGGCCCGTGCTTGCGGACACAGTCCAGGATCTGCATTTTATTGATTTCGCCAGCCAGTTCAGGGGTAATGATTTTCTCAGCCATCTGTCGGCTCCTTGTTAGTTATGAATCCTAACTAATTAATCAGATCATAACAAACCAGCCGGCTGAATGTCAAGTTATTTTACTGTGATCGCGGTTTCAATTAATAGCCGCGTCCAGCCAGGCCCGGGCGATCAGGGCGTGCCCGGCCTGCGTCGGGTGGACGCCGTCCGCGCTCCAGATCGCACAGGGCGCCCGCATCGAGGCGGCGGCAAAGATGCCACNNCAGCGGGATGTAGGTCGCGGAGAATTCGCGCGCCAGCTCGCGGACGCCGTCGATGCGGGGATTCAGGTCCGCGCGCCAGGCCAGGCGATCCGGGGATGTCGGCAGAACGAACGGATCCATCAGAACCAGGCGCGCCTGCAATTCGTTGCGCACACGGTAGAGTATCCGGCGATAATCAGCCAGATAGCTTTCGGTGCTGGTCGGATCCTGGCTGTCAAACCGGCGCCAGGTGTCATTGATGCCGATCAGAATCGACACGATGTCTGGCTGGAGCGCGATGCAGTCTTCGTCCCAGCGCTCCGCCAGGTCCTTCACCCGGTTGCCGCTGACGCCGCGATTGACAAAACGCGCTTTCAGTTCCGGAAAGCGGACCGCAAACTGGGCAGCAATCATATTCGCATAACCGCTGCCCAATTGGTCGTCGCTGTCGCGCGAGCGGCCGCAGTCGGTTACGCTGTCACCTTGAAATAAAATCAGATCGCCTGGATTGATAATCGCCATAGATCATGCCTCCCCTGCACAAAACAGAGCTTGCCGCTCTTTTTGATATGAATACTTATCCATATTAGCGCTTGTGCAAGCCTTGTCAAGAAGAACCCGGCCGCCAGGTCCGGCAGCCGGGTTCATAAAGCTGACAGGCAACTGCGTGATCAGAGAGCGCCGTCCCAGGTTGACACTTTGGTCTTTTTCAATTCATCCTCATTAAACCAGCGGGTCGTGACCACCTTGGATTCGGTGTAGAAGCGCAGGCCGTCCTTGCCGAGGGCGTGCAGGTCGCCGAAGAAAGAATTTTTATGGCCGGCAAAGGGGAACATGCCCGCCGGTACCGGTATGCCGACGTTGACGCCGGTCATGCCGCCGTGCGTGCGTTTGACGAACTCGCGAGCATAATAGCCGTTCTGCGTGAAGATCACGGAGCCGTTGGCAAATGGGTTGCTGTTCATGAGCGCCAGGCCCTCTTCAAAATCTTTAACCCGCTTGATGCACAGAACCGGTCCAAAGATCTCGCTCTGGCCGACAGTCATCTCGGGGGTGACATGGTCGAAAATCGTATGCCCGAGATAAAAGCCCTTCTCATAACCGGGCACGACCGCCTGACGACCGTCAAGGATCAATTCGGCGCCTTCCTCGATGCCTTTGTCAATCCAGTCGGTCACAGATTTCTTATGGGCGGCGCTGACCACCGGACCGAGATCAGTTGTTTTATCATAGGCGGGGCCGATTTTTTTGGCCTTAACCTGCTGGAGCAGTTCGGCGACAAATTGATCGGCAATGCTTTCCTGAACCACAATGACCGGCAAGGCCATACAGCGCTCGCCCGCGCAGCCGAAAGAGGAATTCAGGACACCGGCGACAGTGCGCCCGATCGGCGCGTCCTCCAGGATCAGCGCGTGATTCTTGGCTTCACAGAGGCACTGCACACGTTTGCCGTTTTCAGCGGCTTTGGCGTAAATGTGGCGGCCAATTTCAGTCGATCCGACTAAAGTGACCCCTTTGACATCCGGATGAGTCAGGAAAATTTCCGCTTCCCGGCGCGAGCAGGTGACAACGTTGACCACGCCGTTCGGCAAACCCGCTTCCTTCAGCAGCTCAACCAGCCTCAGGCTGGTCATGGGCGTCATGGAAGCCGCTTTCAAGACCAGTGTGTTGCCGGTCGCGATGCACATCGGCATCATCCAGCCCATTGGGATCATCGCCGGAAAATTGAAGGGCGCGATGCCGGCGAAGACCCCGAGCGACTCCCGATATAGTGTGGAATCGAAGCCTGGAGTGACATTCATCAGGCTTTCGCCCATCATCAGCGATGGCGCGCCGCAAGCTACTTCAACCGGTTCCTTGACCTTGAGGAGGTCGCCTTTGGCCTCATCCCAGTTTTTGCCATTTTCCCGGCAAAGAATATAGATCAGTTCGTCCAGGTGTTCAATCAGCAAATCGCGAAACTTGTAGAGAACCTCGACTCGCCTGGCGCAGGGGGTATCGGACCAGGCGGGGAAGGCGGCTTTTGCCGCCGCGATGGCTGATTCCACTTCTTCAGCTGTGCAGCAGGGGGTCTGGGCAATGACCTCGCCTGTACTCGGGTCATAGATGTCCATGAATTTCCCGGTCTTGCTGGCGACAAATTCGCCATTGATGAAGGGTTTGAGTTGTTGCACGGTCATAGTTTTTTTCCTCTTTCCTATTGCAGATTTGCTTATTTAGTATCCTGTTTCGGCACAGAACGGTGCTGATCCGGAGAATTTACGCTCTTTTCCGCCCGATCGCCTGCCTGGCCCTGGCGCAGATATTATCGGCGGTCAGGCCAAACCGCCGCATCAGATACTCCTGGTCGCCGATCTCGCCGAACTCGTCGTTGATCCCGACCCGCTCCAGCGGCGCCGGATGATTCTCCACCAGGACTTCCGCGACGGCAGAACCGAGTCCGTTGATGATGCTGTGGTTTTCACAGGTCACGAATGCCCCGGTCCGGGCCGCGGATTCCAGAATGAAACTTCTATCGATCGGCTTGATCGTAAACAGGTCCGCGACCCGCGCCTGTATGCCTTCGGCTGCCAATTGGTCAGCCGCGAGCAAAGCCTGATGGACCAGCAAGCCGCAGGCCAGGATCGTGACATCGCTGCCTTCGCGCAGCAAGTTGGCCTTGCCGATGACAAACGGAGTCCCGGCTTCATAGATCCTGTGTTCTTTCTTGCGCGGCAGGCGCAGATAATCAACGCCATAATGCCGCACCAGCTCCGGCACAATGCCGCGCAGCATCACCGGATCTGATATGTCGATCACCCGGGCGGTGGGAATGTTGCGCATCAAGCCCATATCTTCAAAGGCCATATGCGTCCCGCCGTTGGAAGTGGCGCTGACGCCCGGGTCAGCGCCGATGATTTTAACATTCAGTCCGGCATAAGCGCAGGAAATGAACGCCTGGTCGAAAACGCGCCGCGAACTGAATACCGCGAAAGAATGGAAAAAAGGAATCATCCCGGCAACCGATAGTCCGGCCGCCACACCCATTCCATTGCTTTCCTGGATGCCGACGTTGATCGAGCGCCCGGGAAACTCGCTGGTAAAATCAGTCGTACCAATCGACCGGGAGAGGTCGCAGTTGATTGAAACGATGCGCGGATCCTGGCGGCCGGCTTCGGCCAGCGCCTGGACATAGACGCTGCGCATCTCTGCTGTGTCGATCGGATAACCCGGAACCAATCTGATCATTGTCTTTCCCCCCAGGGGAACGTCCCTGCGGCGAAGCGGCGTTCAATCTCGGCAATCGCTTCATCGGCGAGAATGCGATCGACTGCCATATAATGATTGAAATCCGCCCGCTCCGCAAAACTGATCCCCAACCCTTTTAACGTATCCAGAATGATCGCCGCTGGTTTGTCCCGGCTGGCCTTGGCCTTGATGACGCCGCCGCATATCGCCGGCGCGTCATAACCCCGGACCGTCTGCGCGTAAAACCCGAACGCCGCGAATTTCTGCGCCAGGTCACCCGGATCGCAGATTTGTTCCAGAGCGCCGTCGAGTTGCTTTTTATTCCAGTCGACAAAAAGAATCAAGTGGTCCAGGCGCTGATGCGCCGCGCAGGCGGCGGCTTCCCAGACTTCGCCCTCGTTGGTCTCCCCGTCGCCGATGATGCAATAGGTATAGCTCTCTTTGCCTTGCATCCGGTTGGCGATCGCAATGCCGACTGCCGCTGATATCCCCTGCCCCAGCGAGCCGGTCGTCATATCGATGCCGGGTGTGCGCTTCCGGTCGCAATGGCTGGGCAGGCGGGTTCCCGGCTTGTTGACTGTTCGCAGCCATTCGAGCGGGAAATAGCCGGACAGGGCCAGCGCAGCGTACAGCGCCGGTCCGGTGTGGCCTTTGGAAAGCACCAGCCAGTCCCGCTCCGGCCATGCGGGTTCCTGCGGTCGGATGTTCATCACACCGCCATAAAGGACGCCCAGCACATCGGCGATCGACGCCGCGCCGCCGATATGCCCGAAACCGGCGGCACAGAGCGCCTCGACCGTCTGGATGCGGATGTCGGCGCTGAGCCGGCGCATTTTCAAGTAATCCAGATCATTCAACATATCTTTTTCACACTTTCCCGGATCTGCAGCAAAGGCTGCAGAACGATCCGATGCAAGGGTTCCTGGCTGCCGGCCAGGCGCTCCAGCAAAAATTTGCCGGCAATGACGCCCAGATCTTCTGCCGGCCGGCCGACCGTGCTCATCCGGACCGGCAACTGCTCGATGAAGGGCGAGGGGTCGAAGCAAATCAGGCTGATGTCCTCAGGTATTTTGCGGCCGCATTCCAGCCAGCCTTTGACAAAACCGACCGTCATCATATCGTTGCCGATGAAAGCCGCCGTATAATCGCGGCCGTTCTCAACAATCACGCGGGCATGACCGTATCCCGACAGCCAGGTCAAATCGCCGTAAACAACCATGTCCGGGGTCACCGGACAGCCGGCATCCTGGAGCGCGGCCAGAAAGCCGGCCTGGCGGTCCCTGGAAGTCGTGGCTCCCTGCCCGCTTGATATATGCAGAATCCTCCGGTGCCCCATGTCGATCAGGTGTTTCGTGGCCAGATAAGCGCATTGAAAATTGTCCTGAACCACAGCATCCAGTTCGCAGCTGTTCAGGTAGCGGTTGATCAGGATCACCGGGCAATCGGCTTCGCCGATCAGCCGGATCAGTTCCTCCGATTCGATAGCGGTCATCAGGACAACTCCGGACATGCGGTAAAGGCGGGCCATGTTCAAATAGGAGAGCTCTTTCTCGGCACTGTATTCGCTGGTGCAGACCACAACCAGGTAACCGGCGCCAAAGAGGATCTTTTCCAGCTCCTTGACCGTCACACCATAGAAATAGCTGGCTATATCGCCGGCAACAATCATCACGATGCGCAAGCTGCCCATGGCCATGCCGCGGGCGATCTCATTGCGCTCAAAATGGCATTCGTCGATGATTTTCTGAATTTTATCGCGCGTATCCGGTTTAACCCGGGAATCAGCCATCAGAACCCGCGAGACCGTTGATTTGGAGAAACCGCTGATCTTCGCAATATCATGAATCGTTTTCCTTACCACCGTCGCTGCACCCTTCATAGCTTTGGGAACGCTCCCATAAATATAAATTATACCTTTGCGGTCTGAGGCTGTCAATGCGATCAAGCGCTTTTTGAGAATAAGCTTTAAAGGATAAGCAGCAACTGTCCCAAGGGGTAAAAGATCCAGACCAAGGCATCACGTCTGGAAAAGTCCAGGCCGCCGATTTTTTCCAGACCGATCAACAGGTCGGAAAACATGAAACTGATGATGCCAAGCAGCGACAGGAAAGCGACCCCTTTCTTCTCAAAAGCATAAGTGAAAACCGTTAGCCCTAAAATCCCGATCACCAGGCTGTAAAGGATCCCGACCAGCAGCAGGCCCGGACTTTTGACCGGATTTTTGATATAGGCGCCAACCAGCAGCAGCAAGGATCCGGCCAGGACGGCCAGACCCAGCCAGAATCCGGTGTTGATGACCGGCCATCTGCCGGAATGGGTCAACAGGATATAGGCTGCCAGATACAGTAAATGGGCAAGCATAAACAGAGCCGCGCCCTTCATGAAGCTATATCCGCCCATCAGGCGCGTGAATGGCGCGTATCGGGCCAGCATCATGTCGGCGAACCAGGAAATCAGCATCGCCCCCATCTTCAGCCACCGGGGCGCCGTTGGAAAAACAACGGCCAGGACAACCGCCAGAACGACCAGGAGAAGGGAGATCTTTAAATTGTAACCGGTATTTTCCCAGAAATTGCGCATCACTCGAATCATCAGATGTATGCTCCTGCCTGGTTTTCGCAGCTTTGTGCCTATTGTACCATGCGCGCGCAGGAAACAAAATGCCGGATTGCAACCCTGTTTTTCGGTTGCGGGGTCAAGTAATCAGGCCGGTCGCTGTAAATTTTCGGTAAATAAATATTTTTTACATTTTCAATGATCGCTGCCGGCCAAATATGATAGAATAATGACGCCAGCAGGCATTGAAATGATTACATTAAAGGAGTAAAAAATATGGCCAGTAAAGGTGATGAAGTCCTGAACCAGTTCCAAAAAGCCGCCGAGGAGCAAACCGTGCAATCGACCCGGAAATATAAGATCGGCATTATCGGCACCGGCTGGATCGCCGAAGCGCATGTCCTGTGCTACAAAGAAATGCCGGATGTTGAAATCGTCGCCGCCGCCGACCTGATTCCCGGCAAGGCCGAAGCTTTTTTTGAGAAATACGAAGTGCCGGGCGTCCGCTGCTATCCCGATCACCTGGCAATGCTCAACGCCGAGGACCTGGACGCGGTCAGCGTTTGCACCTATAACGCGACCCATGCTGTCTGCACCATCGACGCGCTCAACAAAGGCGTCAACGTACTTTTGGAAAAACCGATGTGCGTCACGCTGGACGAAGCCATCGCGATGATCCGCGCCGAGAAAAAAAGCGGCAAGATCCTGTCGATCGGCTTCCAGCCCCGCTTTGACGCCAACATGCAGATGATCAAAAAGATCGTCGAATCCGGCGAGTTGGGTGAAATCTACTACATCCAGACCGGCGGCGGACGGCGACGCGGCATTCCCAACAGCACATTCATTGAAAAATCGACTGCCGGCATCGGCGCTCTGGGCGATATCGGCTGCTATTCCCTGGATATGGTCCTGAATGCCATCGGCTACCCGAAGCCCCTGACGGTTTCCGGCTATATTTCCGACTTCTTTGGTAAAAGCCTGACCTACTCCCTGCCGGAAAACGCCTGCCGCTTTAGCGTCGACGACTTCGCCGCGGCTTTCATCCGCCTGGAGGGCGGCATCATCCTCGATTTCCGGATCGCCTGGGCGATGCACATCAATACCCCCGGCGATACCATTATCCTCGGTAAAAAAGCCGGTTTGCGCATTCCCTCAACTGATTGCTGGAATGGCTCGGTCGGCGGTCCGATGATCCTGTATCACGATGTGGCCGGCAAGCAGGTCGAAACAATCATCCCGATCATTGAAAATAAAGGGCCTGGCCTGTTCCACAAGAAAATCAGGTCTTTCCTGGATGCCATTGGGAATAAGGGAACAGCACCGGTTCCCTCGAGTCAGATTCTTTACAACCAGGCGATTCTCGACGGCATCGGCCGGTCTGCCGCCCTCGGCCGCGAGATCGAGATCATCATCCCGGAAATCTGAATCTTTTCAGATTAATCCGGCTCAGCCGGCGTGTGTTTTTCACCTGCCGCCGGCAAATCAAGCGGCAGGATCAAGGCGAACGTGCTGCCCCGCCCTAGTTCGCTGGTCAGTTTCAGCTGAACGCCCAGCTTGTTAAGGATTTCCCGGGCGATCGCCAGGCCCAGTCCGTTGCCGCGGTCACTGCGCGACCGGTCGCCCTGGAAGAATCGCTCGAAGATCTGCTTTTGCGTCGCTTCATCCATCCCGATGCCCGAATCGATGACCGAAACCTGGACGCCGCTATCCCCGACTTGCGCTTCCAGACAGACCTGCCCGCCGGCCGGGGTGTATTTGCGCGCGTTATCGAGAAACACGGTTAAAACCTGGATGATCCGGTCTTCATTCGACCGCACGAAAGGCAGCTTTTCCGGCATCCTGAGCTCAAACTCCAGTCCGGCACCGAGAAACAGCTGACGATTGCGGTAATAAAGATCCTGCATCAAATCCGCCGTATCAATCGATTCCATCTCAAATGCCGCGGCTCCGGACTGGATGCCGGACAGTTCCAGCAGATCATTGACCAGCCTGGACAGCCGCAGGGCTTCGGATGCAATCATGTCGTAGCAGCGGCGGCGATCCTGCTCCTGGCTGACCAGCCCGTCGCGCAGCGGTTCAATCAGGCCGCGCATGGCTGTCAGCGGGGTTCTCAGCTCATGGGATATGTTCGCGACATAATCATGGCGGGTCTGCTCCAGACGCTCGCTGGCCGTTATGTCGCGCAGCAGGGCGATCGCGCCTGGCCCCGGCTGGCCGGAATTCTTCACCGCCGGAATTGGGCGAATAACATATTCGATCCGGGCCTCCTTGATCGTCAGCTTGCCGCCGCCGGTCTCCCCGGTCGCCACACAACGGCGGAGCTCTTCAACCAGCTGCCGGTATTCCGGGCTGCCCGTACCGGTCAGCAAATTCAGGGCCGCACCGTTCTGATGCAGGACGACTCCGGATCCGTCGATCGCGACAATACCTTCGCTCAGGCCTTCCAGCATCAGCTTCATGCTGTTTTTTTCGTATTTGAGCGAGGCGATGGTTCGCGCCAGGCTGATCGACATGGCATTGAAGTTTTCGGCCAGGCTCCCCATTTCCCCGGGCAAGTCCTGCTCGATCGTGGTGCCCCATTGCCCGTGGGCGATCTTCTGCGTCAGGTCGGTCAGGATCCGGATCGGATGAACAAACCGGCTGACCGCAAACAGGCTGAACAAGGTCAGAACCAGATAGAGCGGCCAAATGGCAGTAAAAATGCTCAAATTGAACTGGCTGCGGACAGCCGTCAGGCTGGTTGTGACCACGCCGGCAAAAATGCTGCCCTGCCGGACGCCGGCGCGGAAAACCGGGCGGCCGATCATCAGGCTGTATTGCCGGTCAGTTGATGCCGCGCTGAAAAGCTCCTGATCGCTTTCCAGGCTGCTGGCCCGGGCCTCGATCAGCGCCAGATCCGTATGGGTGGCAGCCGAACGGCTTGCTGCAATGATCCGCCCGTTGGCATCGAGCAGAATCAGGTAGGTCTGATTCAGGTTGATCTCCGGATTGATTTTTTCTTCCAGCTGCGCCAGGCTGATTTCGCCGTCCAGATAATTGAGCAGGACTTTTTCGCTCTGGTCGAGATATTCATCCAAAATTACATATTCAGAACGATTATAGGCGGTGATGATCAGCCGGGACGAGATGAAGGACAGCAGCAGCAGCGCGGTGAGAATGGCCAGCGACAGGATCGCGGTGAAGCGCCAGAAAAAATATTGTTTGCGCGGCATGTTACAAGACCTCGGCCTTATAACCGACGCCGTAAACGGATTTAATTGAGATGCTGGCTTCCGGGGGCATCTTTTTGCGGATTCGTTTGATGTTGGTATCCACCGAACGGCTGTCGCCGTCAAAATCCAAACCCCAGACGCTGTCCAGCAATTGTTCCCGGCTGAAAACCTGCCGGGGATTGCTGGCGAGAAGATGGACTATTTCCACCTCTTTGGGCGAAAGGGGGATGATTTTCCCATTGACCCGCACTTCATATCCCCGGATATCGACAGTGGTATTGCCGATGTTCATGATACCGGCATCCTGCTTTTCGATCTTGTCCATCCGGCGGAAAATGGCCTGGATGCGCGAGACAATCTCCCGCGAACTGAATGGCTTGACGATGTAGTCATCCGCGCCGAGGGCAAAACCGAGCAGGCGGTCCATTTCCTCGCCTTTGGCAGTCAGCAGGATAATCGGTACCTGGCTGCGCGTTCGGATCCGGGCGCAGATATCGGTTCCGCTCATACCCGGCATCATGATATCCAGGATCAGCAAATCCGGGTGAATGCGTTCCCAGGCCGGAATGACCTGATCTCCTTGAAAAATAGAATGAGTTTCCATCCCGGCGTTGAGCAGATAATAACGCAGCGCTTCATGCACCGCCGGTTCGTCGTCGCAGATGAGGATCACTTTTTTCATCGGCTGCTCCTTTCCGCCGGCAAGGCGGCCGATTTAACGGCAAACAGCCTGGGCGAAGCGGACGAGGTCTTCCAGCGTATCCCGCAAGTAAGCTTTGGCGAGCGGCTTGATCTCCTGAAACGGCAAAGCTTTGCGGTTGGTTGTAAAAACGGCCGTTACGCCGAGTTGATAGATCGCCGGCATATCGCCCTCGACATCTCCGACCACCGCCAGGACCGGTATGCCCAGTTTGGCGGCGCGGCCGGCCACTCCGGCCACCACCTTGCCGCGCAGGCTTTGCGCGTCGAGACGGCCCTCGCCGGTAATAATCAAATCTGCCC
>DOFA01000001.1 GCA_003532195.1 Clostridiales bacterium | reverse complement strand
CTCGATGACGTCGCAGAAGACGACCTCGTCGATGAAAAAGACGGTCGTGAAGATCTGCTGTATCGCGTTCTTGTCGATGTCGACGATGATGTAGCTCGTGGTGCCGGGCTGCTTGCTCGGCGAGGAGAGCCCGTGCGACTTGACCGCCTGCGAGTAGAGGCGGATGAACTCGTTCACGTCGCGGTCGAGCTTCGGGCGCTCGACGGCCGAGGACGAGGCGATCTGCACGCCGTCCATGGCGGCGATCCGGTCGACTATGGCCAGGCTGACATACCGCAGCCGTACTTCAACCGTCAGGTCGATCAAGCCGTTTTTTTCGAACTGGGAGCGGATTTTGCCGTGCAGCAGCTGCAAGGTCGGCATCAGCTCGCCGGCAGCCCGGGGGTCATAGCGGATCAGCAGCAGATAAACCAGCTGGGAAGCCCGCCGGTTGACAAACAGGAAAATCACGCCGGTTATCGCGGCGTCTGCGATCAAAGTCGCCAGCGGCAACCCGGCGCCGATAAAGATGCCGGAGAGGATCGCCCAGAAAACAAACAAGACATCCGCGAAATCTTTAATCACCGACCGGAAATGGACAACGCCCATCACCGCCACCAGCAGGATCGACAACCCGGGTGTGGTTCCGGTGCCATAAAAAATCAAGGTTGACAGAACCGATGCCGGAATCAGCGAGGCATCCAGCTGATGGCTGATCGGCACACCCCGGTAATACAAGCGGCAGCATGCGAAGATCAGCAGGCCGCCGATAGCGGACGCCGCCAGATTCAAGAGCAGATTGATCAGAACCGACTGCTCGCCCGTTATCGCTTCCGGCAGCCGAAACCAGCCGGCCCAGCCGTCATTGTCCAGCAAAGGAAACGCCATTTGCCGCAAATGTTCCGGAATCATCTCTCGCCTTCCCCCAGCTTGATCCTGTAATCAGATACTCCGCCTGTATTCTGGTTTTATTCTAACTGTAAGCTGGCCAACACGCAAGGAAATGACAAGTCGGGTCCGAGTTGGTAGAATAGAGGTGGATCGGAGGTCGGTATTGATGAAAAAAATAGTTTTGAGAAAACTGTCCGGACAACTGAGGTACAGATTATTGCCTTGGCTGGCAGCTGCCTTCCTCGTCCTGGCTGCCGGCTGCCAGAGCGGCCCGGAAGCGACATCGGCGGCGGACGCGACGACCGCAAGCCCGGTCACAACTGCCGCGACAACTGCGGCGGCAACCGAGACTACCGCCGCGACGACCGAGACGACCGCCGCAACCGCCGCTCCGACGCAAACTGAAGCCGGGCTGCGGGTCAATCTCTTGACCGGCGAACCGCTGGCCGATCCCCAGGCCGAAAGGCAGCGCCCGGTAGCGATCATGATCAACAACATCAAGAGGGCTACGCCGCAAATCGGCACCGGAGCCGCCGACCTGATTTACGAAACCCTGGTCGAAGGCGGCATCACCCGGATGATGGCTGTCTTTGCCGACATCGCCGCGATCCCGGAAATCGGCTCAATCCGCAGTGCCCGTCACGATTATATCGACCTGGCCGGCGGGCTGGATGCCATCCTCGTCCATTTCGGCTCATCAAACCTGGCCGGCGATCAGTTTGTCCTGCAAAACACCGCCCATCTGGATCTGGGCCGTGACGCCGACAGTTACTGGCGCGACCAGGGCTGGTGGGATAACCGCGGCAAAGAGCACAGTGTCAAAACGACCGGGGCGCTTCTCGGGGAAGCCCTGAACCGGGCCAGCTTCCGCAAGGAACTGCGGGAAGGGATGCCAACCGCGTTCCGGTTCCGCAGCCCGGATGATTTTGTTCCGGCAGACGGCGAGCCCGCCAGCCAGGCGACTGTTCCCTTCTCCAATTACGCGAAATCGACTTTCACCTATGACGCGGCGACAAAGCGCTACAGCAAAGGCCAATTCGGGCAGCCCCATCTCGATCTGGCCGACGGCCAGCCGCTCCGGTTCACCAACCTGTTCCTTCTTTCAACCGGAATAGCGGTGTGCGATGAAGCCGGCCATATGGATGTGCAACTGGAAAACGGCGAAGGCTATTATGTGTCCGGCGGCCAATGCCAGGCTATTGTCTGGGAAAAAGGCAAAACCGGCGACAGTTTCGTCTTTTCCGATGCCTCCGGCCAGGAATTGACCGTTAATACCGGCAAGAGCTATATCGCCCTGGTTCCCGATTCCAACGCGATCACTTTCAGTCCGTAAACCGGCCGCGCTCCTTGATCCGGATATCGATATCGCGGGCGGCCTGTTTCCGGGCTTCGCTGTCGCGTTTGTCGTAATTCTTCTTGCCCCGGGCGACGCCGATTTCCACTTTGACCCGGCCATGCCGGAAATACAGCCGGGTCGGCACCAGGGTCAGCCCCTCCTGCCGGACAATCCCGAACAGGCGCAGGATCTCCCGCTTGTGCATCAGCAGGCGCCGCGTCCGCAGGGGATCCTTGTTGAAGCGATTCCCTTGTTCATAAGGGCTGATGTGCATGCCGTACAGCCACAATTCGCCCCCGTTGACAGCCGCGTAGCTGTCGCTGAGGTTAACCTTCCCCTGCCGGATGGATTTGACTTCTGTGCCGGCCAGTTCGATCCCCGCTTCCAGCCGTTCACCGATTATGTAGTCATGATAGGCCTTGCGATTATCGGCGATCAATTTGCCGTTATTCTCTTTTACCATGGCGATCCCTCCGCCGGCTGTTGAATATACATGTGTTTATACACACTTTCCACATAGTTTTCCACATTTTCTCTCGTTGTAATCGTTCTGTAATCTCGTTTTTTCAAGCTTTGCTGCTTTTGACCCGTTTTTTCCACAAGTTCCACCTTCTGAATATTCCACAGATGTTGCTGTATATTCACTAATGAGCCAATGGTATTTCCGTTTTTCCGGCTTACAATTCCAGGGAGGCGAAGGCATTCAGGGCAAGGTCATCCCGCCGGCCGCTCCGGAAGGCAAAGTAGCCGGCCGCCGCGATCATGGCCGCGTTATCGGTGCACAGATCCGGCGGCGGGCAGGTCATCCGGATCCCCAGGGCCGCCGCCCGCTCCGCCATGCAGCGGCGCAGGCAGCTGTTGGCGGCGACTCCGCCGGCCAGCGCCAGATGGGACAGCCCGTGCTTCTCCAGCGCCCGGAAAGTGTGATCGACCAGGACGTCGACGATCGCCTGCTGGTAACTGGCGGCAAAATCGCACAGCGGCACGATATCCTGCCAGGATTGGTTCTGCCGCTGCGCCTGCTGCTGCAAGCGCTGCAGCTGGTTAAGCGCCGCTGTTTTCAGGCCGCTGAAAGAAAAATCCAGGCTGTCCGGGAAATCAGTGCGCGGCAGGCGGATCGCATCGGTCCGGCCGCCCTGGGACGCCCGGTCAAGCAGCGGGCCGCCCGGATAGCCCAGTCCGACCGCGCGGGCAATCTTATCGAAAGCCTCGCCGGCCGCGTCGTCGATAGTGCACCCCAACATGCGATACTTTCCATGGTCGGTCGCCAGCACCAGCTCCGTGTGCCCCCCGGAAACGATCAGTGTCAGCAGCGGAAACTCCGGCTCGGCCGGCGGCGCCATCCCCGGCTCCAGATTGCTGGGGATCAGCCAGTTGGCGTAAATATGCCCTTCCAGGTGATTGATGCCGACCAGGGGAATGTCGCGCGCGAAGGCAACGGCCTTGGCGGCGTTGACGCCGACTAGCAGCGAGCCGGCCAGTCCCGGCCCATAAGTCACCGCGATGGCATCCAGATCGTCATAGCCCACGCCGGCATCGCGCAGGCCCTGCTCGATGACCGGTGTGATCGTCAGCATGTGCTGGCGCGAGGCCATCTC
>DOFA01000082.1 GCA_003532195.1 Clostridiales bacterium | reverse complement strand
ACCGGTTATACGGGCGGCAAAATTCGCTGGCTGCAGCAGGAGGAGCCGGACAATTTCGCCCGGACCCGCCTGATCCTTAATCCCAAAGACTACATCCGCTACCGTTTGACCGGGGAATGCCTGACTGAAGTTTCCGATGCTTCCGGGACCGGCCTGTATGATGTCCGGAATAACGCCTGGTGCCGGCCGCTGCTGGAGAAAATTGGCCTGGATCCGGGCTTGTTTCCGCCAGTCGTCGAGTCGACGGCGATCGCCGGGCATATCGATAAGGCTGCTGCATCGCTGACCGGTCTGCCGGAGGGTATTCCGGTTGCCGGCGGCGGCGGCGACGCGGTCATTTCCACGACCGGGCTGGGGTTAATCCAGCCAGGGCGCATCGGCGTGACCCTGGGAACATCCGGAGTCGTGGCCATGGGCCTGCCGGAGTTTCTGCCCAATCCGCAGGGAAGCCTCCAGGTCTTCCGGGGCAATTCACCAGGAACCTTTACCGCGATGGGCGTCACCCTGGCGGCTGCCGGTTCCTATCAATGGTTTCGCAACGCCCTGGGCCAATATGAATCCGCGGAGGCCAAACGGCAAGGCAAGAGCGCGTTCCAGCTGCTTGACGCCGCTGCTGCGGTCACTCCGGCCGGCGCCGGCGGATTGATCTTCCTGCCCTACCTGACCGGCGAGCGTTGCCCGCTGAATGATCCCGATGCCCGCGGCGCTTTTGTCGGGCTGACTTCCCTGCACGGGAAGGGGCATTTTGCCCGCTCGGTCATGGAAGGGGTGGCTTTTTCACTGCGTCAGGTCTATGATCTGATTATCGGCCATAACCAGGCCTGGATGGCGTCCGGCGAGCTCGTTCTGGCCGGAGGCGGCGCGGTCAGCCGGCTCTGGCGCCAAATTCTGGCGGACGTTTTCAACCTGCCGGCACGGACTGTGTTTGGCAGCGCCGAAGGCGGTTCGTTTGGAGCCGCCCTGGTTGCCGGTGTGGCCGCCGGCGTCTGGGCTGACCTATCCGAGGCGGTCCGGCTGGTCAGGCCGGAAAGCGAAACCCTGCCGATACCGGAGAACCTGCCGGTATACGAGAAACTGTACCGGCGTTATGTCGGACTTTATCCGGCTCTGCGCTGGAACGACCATGACGAATGATAAAGAACGAATAAGCGAGGTCGTCTGAAGATGGATATCGGCATCTGCACCACGGATTTCACTGCCATGCCCCCGGACATTTTGTTCCAGAAGATTCAGGACTATGGATTTTCCCAGGTCCAGTTCAATTTTGCCGCTGTCGGCGAGGAAGATATGCCGGAAAACATCAGCGCCGTTTTGATCAGGAAAATCCGGAACGCCACCCAGGCCCGGCAATTAAAGATCGTGGCGATTAACGGGACTTTTAATGTGATCGACCCGGATCCGGATAAGCGCAAACAGGGGACCGCCAGGTTTGAACCTCTGGCGGACGCCTGCCGCCAGCTGGATTGCCGGATTCTGACGCTGTGCACCGGGACGATGAATCCTGATTCGATGTGGAGCTGGCATCCGGACAATGAATCGGAGCAAGCCTGGGCCGAGATGCTGGAAACCCTGCGCATTCTGGTCGGAATCGCTGAGAAGTACCAAATCTGCCTGGGCGTTGAGACCGAGGCCTCAAATGTGGTATCTTCTCCGGAACGGGCGCGCCGGCTCCTGGATGAGATCGATTCACCCTGCCTGAAAATCATCATGGATTGCGCCAATCTGTTTCCTCCGCATACAGCCTCTCTGGAGAATGTCCGTCCGGTGATGAAAAACGCTTTTAGTTTTCTCGGCAAGGACATTATCCTGGCCCACGGCAAGGATATCCTGGCCGCTCCGGAGATCCGCTTCGCTTCGCCGGGGAAGGGTATCATCGATTATGATTACTTCCTGGAACTACTCGGACAGTACGGATACCGCGGCGGCATGATCCTGCATGGCATCCGTCAGCCGGCCGATATCCGGTTCTGTGTTAATTTCATGCGGGAAAAAATCGCCCGCCATGAAAATCATTGACAGTAACAGCGCCCTTCCTGATAATGGAGAAAACCAGTATCGGAGTCAACCCTGGCAGGAGGCTGGCGGCAGTTGTTTCTCATGGTCGACAACATCGATTCATTTGTCTGGAACCTGGTTCGCTATCTGCAGATAGCGGGCGCCGAAGTGCGGATTTGCCGCAATGACCAGCTGGATTTCCCGGCAATCAGCCAGGCAAATTTTCAGGGGATAGTCCTGTCGCCGGGCCCCGGAATCCCTGCGGCTGCCGGTCGGCTGCTGCCTTTGATCCGCCGTTTCCGGGGCCGGATCCCGATCCTGGGGGTCTGCCTCGGCCACCAGGCGATTGCTGAAGCCTGTGGAGCGCGGATCATCTGTTCTGGCCAGCCGATGCATGGCAAGCTGTCTTTGGTCCGGCATGACGGGCTGGGAATATTCCGCAGCCTGCCCAACCCCCTGACGGTCACCCGCTACCATTCCCTGATTGTCGATCCCGGCAGCCTGCCGCCTGAGCTTATAGTTAGCTGTGAGGCCGCGGACGGCACGATTATGGGTTTACGGGATGAATCCGGATTGCTGGAAGGCGTCCAGTTCCATCCGGAGGCGGTTTTAACCGAACACGGTCTGGCGATGATTCGACGATTTGTGCATAACTGCCGCCTTCGGGCTTCCTGTGGAAAGACTGCCGGATATGCAGCTTCAGATTGAATCATACCGGACTGGTTTACCGCTCTATGATGTTTTTTGGAGGCTTGGCCGGCACGGTTCGGCAGCCTTTCTGGAAAGCATGCCGGGATATGGCGATCTGGGACGTTTCTCGATCATCGGGATCAATCCTTTCCTGACACTGCGCGGCTGGACCGATCATTGCCTGCTGAACGGCGTCCGGCTTAATGAAAATCCGCTGCCGGTTCTGGAACGGCTCCTGGAACAATACCGCAATGAACCTCTGCCCGGTCTGCCGTTATCCGGCGGCTGCATCGGATTTATCGCCTATGACTTCGGATTCGAACTTGCTGGGCTGTCATTGCCCGGGCGTTCGGCAGAAGCGGCTGACCGGACGCGGCCGCTGGTCAGTTTCGACTTCTATGATAATTTCCTGGTCGAAGATCATCAGCAAACCGGCGAGATTATCCTAATGGCCTGCGGCGTTTTGGAACCGGCAGAGCAGAGTTTGGCCCGGCTGCGCCGCCTGCTGCAAGATCTGCCGGAAGTCAAGGCCTCTGATCTGCGTTCCTGGCCGGATGAACCTGCCGGACCGACAGCGCGAGAGCGGGAAGAGGATTGGCGGATGATCCAATTGCCTGATCACGATAAATATCTGGCTGAAGTGGAAGCGATCCGGGAACTGATCCGCCAAGGCGAAGTCTATATCGTCAACCTGACCCACCAGTTAACCGCGAGGACCAATCTTTCTGCCGAGACAATTTACGGCCGTCTGCGCCGGTTGAATCCGGCTCCCTTTGCCGCTCTGATCCGCCAGGGGGACTTTGAGATCATTTCCGCCTCGCCAGAATGCTTATTTCGGATCAGATATCATGATGACATGAAGACAGTAACGCAATCGAAAAATCTGCAAAACAGCCGGGATCAAGACCAAAGACCTGGCAAAACCCGTCCACCGGCCCGGATTATAACTACCCGGCCGATCAAAGGAACGCGGCCGCGCGGCAGCGATGCCGCTGAAGACGCGGAATATGCGCGGCAACTGCTGGCCAGCGGCAAGGACCGCGCGGAACTGCTGATGATCGTGGATCTGGAGCGCAACGACCTCAGCCGGATCTGCCTACCCGAATCGGTACAGGTTCCCGGACTGTTTCTGCTCGAGAAATTCCCGGCAGTCTATCATCTGGTGGCTGAAGTGCAAGGGATAATCCGGGATGAGATCAGCGCAGCCGCCTGCCTGCGGGCTATTTTCCCCGGCGGTTCAATCACCGGCGCTCCCAAGGCTGCCGCCATGCAAGTGATCGACCGTCTGGAAAGCCAGCCGCGCTATCTGTACACCGGCTGTTTAGGTTACTTTTCCTGCGATGGCCAGGCTGATTTCAATATTATGATCCGGACCCTGATCAAACAGGGGCAGGATGTCAGTTATGGCTCGGGCGGCGGCATTACCTGGGAATC